>NZ_JBANDL010000002.1:4550000-4717500 GCF_037027445.1 Lysobacter firmicutimachus | reverse complement strand
TGACTGCGTACCTTTTGTATAATGGGTCAGCGACTTACTGTTCGTGGCAAGCTTAACCGTATAGGGGAGGCGAAGGGAAACCGAGTCTGATAAGGGCGCATAGTCGCGGGCAGTAGACCCGAAACCGGGTGATCTAGTCATGCCCAGGGTGAAGGTTGAGTAACATCAACTGGAGGCCCGAACCCACTCCCGTTGCAAAGGTAGGGGATGAGGTGTGATTAGGAGTGAAAAGCTAATCGAACCCGGAGATAGCTGGTTCTCCTCGAAAGCTATTTAGGTAGCGCCTCATATGTATCCTCTTGGGGGTAGAGCACTGTTATGGCTAGGGGGTCATTGCGACTTACCAAACCATGGCAAACTCCGAATACCAAGACGGACTGTATGGGAGACACACGGCGGGTGCTAACGTCCGTCGTGAAAAGGGAAACAACCCAGACCCACAGCTAAGGTCCCAAATTCATCGCTAAGTGGTGAACGATGTGGAAAGGCACAGACAGCCAGGAGGTTGGCTTAGAAGCAGCCACCCTTTAAAGAAAGCGTAATAGCTCACTGGTCGAGTCGGTCTGCGCGGAAGATTTAACGGGGCTAAGCGATGAACCGAAGCTTGGGGTGCACACTTATGTGTGCGCGGTAGAGGAGCGTTCCGTAAGCCTGCGAAGGTGGATTGAGAAGTCCGCTGGAGGTATCGGAAGTGCGAATGCTGACATGAGTAACGATAATGCGGGTGAAAAGCCCGCACGCCGAAAGCCCAAGGTTTCCTTGCGCAACGTTAATCGACGCAGGGTGAGTCGGCCCCTAAGGCGAGGCAGAAATGCGTAGTCGATGGGAAGCAGGTTAATATTCCTGCACCTCGCGTAAGTGCGATGGAGGGACGGAGAAGGTTAGGCAGGCCAGGCGTTGGTTGTCCTGGTGAGAGAGTTGAGGCGGTGCCCTTAGGCAAATCCGGGGGCGCAACGTTGAGACTAAGGACCGGTCCATTAGGGCTAGGCTGCTGATATCACGCTTCCAGGAAAAGCTCCTAAGCTTCAGCTTACGCAGACCGTACCGTAAACCGACACAGGTGGGCAGGATGAGAATTCTCAGGCGCTTGAGAGAACTCGGGTGAAGGAACTAGGCAAAATAGCACCGTAACTTCGGGAGAAGGTGCGCCCTCCATGGTGAATAGCTGAGGGGGGCCGCAGTGACCAGGCCGCTGCGACTGTTTATCAAAAACACAGCACTCTGCAAACACGAAAGTGGACGTATAGGGTGTGACGCCTGCCCGGTGCTGGAAGGTTAATTGATGGGGTTAGCCGCAAGGCGAAGCTCTTGATCGAAGCCCCAGTAAACGGCGGCCGTAACTATAACGGTCCTAAGGTAGCGAAATTCCTTGTCGGGTAAGTTCCGACCTGCACGAATGGCGTAACGACAGCGGCGCTGTCTCCACCCGAGACTCAGTGAAATTGAAATCGCTGTGAAGATGCAGCGTTCCCGCGGCAAGACGGAAAGACCCCGTGAACCTTTACTATAGCTTTACACTGAACGTTGAGTTCGTCTGTGTAGGATAGGTGGGAGGCTATGAAACCATGGCGCTAGCTGTGGTGGAGCCATCCTTGAAATACCACCCTGTCGTGCTTGACGTTCTAACCTAGGCCCGTAATCCGGGTCGGGGACCGTGTATGGTGGGTAGTTTGACTGGGGCGGTCTCCTCCCAAAGTGTAACGGAGGAGCACGAAGGTACGCTCAGCGCGGTCGGACATCGCGCACTGTGTGCAAAGGCATAAGCGTGCTTGACTGCAAGATCGACGGATCAAGCAGGTACGAAAGTAGGTCTTAGTGATCCGGTGGTTCTGTATGGAAGGGCCATCGCTCAACGGATAAAAGGTACTCCGGGGATAACAGGCTGATACCGCCCAAGAGTTCATATCGACGGCGGTGTTTGGCACCTCGATGTCGGCTCATCACATCCTGGGGCTGTAGTCGGTCCCAAGGGTATGGCTGTTCGCCATTTAAAGTGGTACGCGAGCTGGGTTCAGAACGTCGTGAGACAGTTCGGTCCCTATCTGTCGTGGGCGTTGGAGATTTGAGAGGGGCTGCTCCTAGTACGAGAGGACCGGAGTGGACGAACCTCTGGTGTTCCGGTTGTCACGCCAGTGGCACTGCCGGGTAGCTATGTTCGGAAGCGATAACCGCTGAAAGCATCTAAGCGGGAAGCGCGCCTCAAGATGAGATCTCCCGGGAGCTCGACTCCCCTAAAGGAACCATCAAGACTAGGTGGTTGATAGGCAGGGTGTGTAAGTGGAGCAATCCATTGAGCTAACCTGTACTAATGATCCGTGTGGCTTGACCATATAACCTCAAGTGGCCTTGGACTCGACGACGCGTCGACACTCCATTCCCAACACTGACTCGCTACATTCCAATCTATTCGCCGACAACGCCGAAATCCGCGTTGAAAGCAACCAACGAGAGCGTGTGCGCTGCTTCTTTTCAGCGAAGCTTGCGACCCTCCACCCTCTCCCTGGTGATAATAGCTGTGTGGAACCACCCGATCCCATCCCGAACTCGGAAGTGAAACGCATACGCGCCGATGGTAGTGTGGCTCAAGCCATGCAAGAGTAGGTCATCGCCAGGGGCTTTACCCAGAAGGCCGGATCCCAACAGGATCCGGCCTTCTTCTTTTGGCCCACACAAAACAATCGACGCCCGCGCATAACCTGCTAGCCACCGGCTCGCAATCAGTTTGGCCGCTTCAAGACGATCGACCCGGGGAGGCGCCGACGCAGCGCGCTCGCCAGCGATCACCGACTTTGGACGGATGCACGCCAGGAGGAGGGGGAGCTGGGCGCGGTCGCCGACCGCTACGATGAGGCGTTCGCGCCGCTTCAGCCGCCAGGTTCGGCGGCTTCGGCGGGCGTGTCGTCGATGCGGTGGACGATTTCATCGCCATTTACGCCTTCATCGGCGCGGTGCGGACGTGCAGTGAATCCGGACCCGGGGGCGCTACGCGGGCATGAGATGGGAATGGCCAGAGCGCCCCAGTCGCGACCTCGGCGAGCGCAGCAGATCCGTGGGTTTCGCGACCGATCGGGGGCGAAGACTCACGCCGGTATCCAGGTGAGGTTTCCGGCAGCGTTGCAGGCGCACGACACGGCGCGGGTTCGCTCAGCGGCCGCGGCGCTGTGTTTCATGGGCCTGGGTCGCGGCTTCATGCCATCGCCAACGGGCGCGGCCGCGTCGGCGCCGGGAACCGAGCATCGCAACGCGGACCGGATCAGGCCTGCGGCGCGGCGACGAAGGTCACCACCAGCACGTCGCGCCAGGCCGGCCGGTCCGGGTCCAGCGGTGCGACTGCGGTGACGCCGTGGTAGACGTGGCGGTCGGCGGCCAGGGCGGCGTCGAGCGGGCGGGTCAGGGTGAAGCTGCCGATCTCGGTGCCGTCGGCGAGGTGGAAGCTGGTCGTGCCGCTGCTGATGTTGTGGCGGTCGATCAGCAGCACCAGAACATAGTCGACGCCGTCGCGGTGCACGCCCTCCGGGGTCGGTTGACCGGCGGCATCGGCCCGCGCCTCGATCCGGAATTGATGCACTTCGATGCGCCACTGCGACGTCTGCGGCGACAGGCCGGCGAACAGATCGCGGCTGAACTCCAGCACGGTGCGCAGAGTGGCGCCTTCGGCGATGCGGTCTTCGATCGGCTGGAACTCGCGCGCGATGCCGCCCTGCAGATTGTT
The DNA here is from genome assembly GCF_037027445.1 of Lysobacter firmicutimachus. Taxonomy (NCBI): domain Bacteria; kingdom Pseudomonadati; phylum Pseudomonadota; class Gammaproteobacteria; order Lysobacterales; family Lysobacteraceae; genus Lysobacter; species Lysobacter firmicutimachus. The sequence continues at coordinate 4,713,788 of NZ_JBANDL010000002.1, read as the reverse complement.
GTAATCGCGGCTTTGGTAATGCGGCTGATGCGGCTGGCGCCGGATCGGGCCTTGCGCGCCGGCGGCGAACACCGCGTGGCGGCGACGCCGGTGCAGGCCGACCCGAGCGAGGTACGGATCGGCCGCCAGGTCGTTCCAACTGTCGGCGAAGCCTTGCCAGTCCTCGAGCGGGCGATAGCGCTCCAGCAGGGCGCGCATCACCCCGGCGCCGACGAAAGCGAAATGGTCTTCTTGCAGCGCCAAGTCCAGCATGAGCGAACGTCAGTTCCTGCCGCGGAGGAAAGGGAATGTCGGTTCAGGTCGCGGCCAGCGCGGCCAGGACCAACAGCGCGACCGCGCAAACGAAGCCCAGCGCCCAGGCCAGACTGCGCAACGCCGGCTTGCGGGCGATATAGAACGCGCCGTGGAGAACGCGGAAGACGACGAACGCCAGGGACAGTACGGCGATCCACTCGGTCGCCACCCCGTTCATCCGCGCGCCAATCACGCCGGCGGCGAACGGAGCGAAGGCCTCGAAGGCGTTGAGATGCGCGGCGGAGGCGGCGATCGAACGCGGATTGTCCTGGCGCGCCTGCCAGCCGCGCGGATCGCGGTTGTCGTAGCGTTGGCCGCTGGCCTTGGCGACCGCTGTCCACAGATACGGCAGCAAGGCCGCGATCAGCAGGCACCAGTAAGCGGTGGACATGGTCAACATGCGCGATCCTTCGGGCCGGCCACGGCCGCGGCGACCGCATCAGCCTAGCGGAAAAAACCACGGCGCCCACGGGCGCCGTCGTCGTTTCGGTTTGCCCGTGCGGCCGGTACGAAGCGCCCGGCCGCACGGGACGGGCCGGCTCAGGGCGCCGGCGCGGCCTTCAGCTTGTCGTGCGCGGCGCGGAAAGCATTGCCTTCGTACCAGTTCGGCCACTGCTCGTTGCCGGCCAGGGTCTTGCCGACCTGATACAGCGCGTCCAGGTCCTGGACCACGCCGTCGAGCTTCCAGTTCGGATCGAACTGGTCGGCCGGCTTGTGGTAGCGGTTGTCGCGGTAATCGACCTGGGCCTTGCGGCCGGCGTCGGTTCCGCCTTCGAGCAGGTCGTCGCCGCCCTTGGCGTACAGCGCCGGCACGCCGGCCTTGGCGAAGTTGAAGTGATCGGAGCGGAAGTAGAAACCGTCCTGCGGCGTGGCCTCGGCGTGCAGCACGCGGCCCTGGCCGTCGGCGACGGTCTTGAGCAGGTCTTCCAGCTCGGAGCTGCCGAAGCCGACCACGGTCATGTCGCGTGCCTTGCCGATGATCGGCATGGCGTCGAGGTTGATCACCGCCACGGTCTTGGCCAGCGGCACGGTCGGATGGGCGACGTAGTACTTGGAGCCGAGCAGGCCGGACTCTTCCAGCGTCACCGCCAGGAACAGCAGCGAGCGGTCCGGCGGCGGCTGCTGCTTGCTGAAGGCTTCGGCGATCTCCAGGATGCCGGCCACGCCGGAGGCGTTGTCGATCGCGCCGTTGTAGATGGTGTCGTGGCCTTCGCCCTTGGGCTGGGCGTCGTGGCCTTCGTGGCCGCCTTCGCCGGTGTGATGGCCGAGGTGGTCCCAGTGCGCCATGTAGACGACGGTTTCGTCCGGACGCTTGGCGCCGTCCAGGCGCGCGACCACGTTGCGGGAGGACTTCTCGCTGATCCGGCTCTTCAGCTCGGCCGAGGCCTTGGCCTGCAGCGGGATCGGCTTGAAGCCGCGCTTGCCGGCGGCCTGGTACAGCGCGTCCAGGTCCTGGCCGAGGTCGGCCAGCAGCTTGCGTGCGACCTCTTGCCCGATCCAGCCCTGCACCGGCAGGCGCGGTTCGGGATCGTCCTTGGCCGGCAGGTCGAACTGCGCGCCGGACCAGGAGTTGCGCACCACGTCCCAGCCGTAGGAGGCGCCGGCGTCGTCGTGGATGATCAGCGCCGCGGCGGCGCCCTGGCGCGCGGCCTCTTCGAACTTGTAGGTCCAGCGGCCGTAGTAAGTCATGCGCCGACCCTCGAACAGGGTCGCGTCCTGGCCGTGGAAACCGGGGTCGTTGACGAACATCACCACCGTCTTGCCCTTGACGTCGACGCCGGCGTAATCGTTCCACTGCTGTTCCGACGCGTTGACGCCGTAGCCGACGAAGACCAGGTCGCTGGCCTCGAGCTTGACCTCGGGCTGGCCGGTGCGGGTGCCGATCACCATGTCGGTGCCGAACTTCAGCTCGCGCGGTTGGCCCTTGACCTCGAGCTTGAGCACCGTGTTCTCGTCGGCGGTGGTCTCCACCATCGGCACGGTCTGGAAATAGCTGTCGCCGTTGCCGGGCTTGAGGCCCAGGCGCTTGAACTGCGCTTCCAGGTACTGGACCGTCTTTTCCTCGCCGGGGCTGCCGGGCGCGCGGCCCTCGAATTCGTCGGACGCCAGGGTTTTGACGTGCTGGGCGAAATCGGCCGGATGGATCGCGCCGTCGAAGGCGTGATCGGCAGCGGCGGACGGGGTGGGGGCATCCGTGCCGGCGGGGGCCTGTTCGGCCGGGGGCCGCTTGCACGCCGACAACGCCAGCGTGGCGGCCACCAGCGAGGCGGCGGTGAGAAGCGAAGTTCGGTTTTGCGACATCGGACCTCCAGGGACGGCCGCGCAGGGCCGGAAATGGCGGAGGTCCATTCTAGGGGCAATGGTCGCAGCGGCGCCTTCTTGCGGACGCGCGCGGCCGAAAGCCCGGCGTCCGGCGCCTGCGCTCGGATCGCAGACGCCGGACGCGGGCGGGCAAGGCTTACTGCGCCGGGGGCGTCGGGGTGTTGAAGGCGATCGCGGTGGCGCCGGTGATCGGACCGGTCTTGGCGCTCGCGTGCACGTACAGCTGGACCTTGCGCTCGAACACCAGCGGGCCGTCGACGCGCGCGTTCGGGCCGATCACCACGCGCGGGTCGCGCTGCGGCTTGGGCAGGAAGTTGCCGCGCGGCTTGGTGTACTTGATGCCGCCGCGCACGTGCGAGTCCACGCCGACGGTGACGTCGCCGTTGACCGTCTCGATGCCGCCGCTGACGTCGGCGTCGACCAGGCCGATGGCGCCGTTGACGGTCTCGATGTCGCCGCTCACGGCGCCGCCGCGGTCGACGAAGATGCCGCCGTTGACGGTCTCCAGGTCGCTGCTGGCGGTGGTCTTGGCGCCGAGGCGGATGCTGCCGTTGACGGTTTCCAGGCCGCCGGTCTGGCTGCCGGCGCCGACGTGGATGCTGCCGTTGACGGTCTCGGCGCTGCCCACGCGGGCGTTGTCGCCGACTTTGATGCTGCCGTTCACGGTCTCCAGATTGCCGCGCTGCTGACCGGCGTCGACATCGATGCTGCCGTTGACCTTGCTGATCCCTTCCTGCGCGGCGGCCAGCGGCGAGGACAGGGCGATCAGGACCGACAGGGCGAGAGTGAGGCGGTTACGGGTCATGGCGTATTCCGTTTGGCTGATGGACAGGTACTGGGATGCGGCGATCGGGGCATCGGTTTAAGCCCGGCGCCGGTCGGCGCCTGGCGCAGCGGCGGCGCGGCCCGGATTCGGCCCCGATCAAGCACTTGCGTGCGCCTCGGCCGCTTCGCGCCGCGCCGGCGCCGGTTGTTCGGGCTTCATCGTCCGCTTCGCTACAATCGCAGGGCCCGCCCGCGGCGGCCCCTGCCCCAAGTCATAGGAATCCCGACGTGCCAGCGACTTCCCGCCCCAAGCCCGTAGTGCTGTTGATTCTCGACGGTTGGGGCCATCGCGACGATCCGGCCGACAACGCCCTGGCCCAGGCCGAGCTGCCGAACTGGCGCGCGCTGCTGGCCAGCGAGCCGCACACCCTGATCCACACCGAAGGCCGCCACGTCGGCCTGCCGGACGGGCAGATGGGCAATTCCGAAGTCGGCCACATGAATCTAGGCGCCGGCCGCATCGTCTACCAAGACCTGACCCGCATCGACGCGGCGATCGAGGACGGCAGCTTCTACGCCAATGCCGAGCTGCGCGCCGCCTGCGCCGCGGCGCGCGAGGCCGGCGGCACCCTGCATGTGATGGGCCTGCTGTCGCCGGGCGGCGTGCACAGTCACGAACAGCACATCTTCGCCATGCTCGAACTGGCCCGCCGCGAAGGCGTGGGCCGGGTCGCCGTGCATGCTTTCCTCGACGGCCGCGACATGCCGCCGAAGTCGGCCGCGCCGAGCCTGGAGCGGCTGCAGCAGGCCTGCGAGCGGGTCGGTAACGCGCACATCGCTTCGGTCAGCGGACGGTATTTCGCCATGGACCGCGACAAGCGCTGGGATCGCCAGTTGCGGGCGTGGAACGCGATCGTCGAAGCCGACGCCGAGCACCGCGCCGCGACCGCGCTGGAGGCGCTGGAGGCGGCCTACGCGCGCGGCGAGACCGACGAATTCGTCGCGCCGACCGTGATCGGCGCCGCCACGCCGATCGCCGACGGCGATGCGGTGGTGTACATGAACTTCCGCGCCGACCGCGCGCGCCAGCTTACCGCCGCGTTCGTCGATCCGGGTTTCGACGGCTACCACGCGCGCCGGCCGGCGCTGTCGCGCTACGTCTGCCTGACCGAGTACGACGCCAAGTTGCCGGCGCCGGTCGCGTTCGCCCCGGACGAGCTGCGCAACACGCTGGGCGAACTGCTGGCCGAGCGCGGCCTGACCCAACTGCGCATCGCCGAGACCGAGAAGTACGCGCACGTCACCTTCTTCTTCAGCGGCGGGCGCGAAGAGCCCTATGCCGGCGAGCGCCGCATCCTGGTGCCCAGCCCGAAGGTCGCCACCTACGATCTCCAGCCGGAAATGAGCTGCCCGGAAGTGACCGCGCAACTGACCGCGGCGATCCGCTCGGGCGAGTTCGACGTTGCCGTGTGCAACATCGCCAACCCGGACATGGTCGGCCACACCGGCGATCTCGGCGCGGCGATCCGCGCCGCCGAAGCGGTCGACGTGGCGATCGGCGCGGTCGCCGCGGCGGTGCGCGAGACCGGCGGCGCGCTCCTGATCACCGCCGATCACGGCAACCTGGAAATGATGCGCGACCCGGACACCGGCCAGCCGCATACCGCGCACACCGTCGGCCCGGTGCCGCTGGTCTACGTCGGTCCGCGCAAGGCGGCCCTGCGCAGCGGCGGCGCCCTGCGCGACGTCGCCCCGACCATGCTCGATCTGCTCGGCCTCGAACAGCCGGCGGAGATGAGCGGACAGAGCCTGTTGGCCGGATGATGCGGCTGCGGCGCGCGCTGCTGTTGGCGGTCGGCCTGACGGTCGCGCTGGCCGCGTCCGCGGCCGGGCAGAACACCAGCCGCGACGCCGAGCGCAAGCTGGAAAAGGTCAAGAACGAGCTCAAGTCGGTCGCGGCCGAACGGCGCAAGCTCGAAGGCCAGCGCGGCGACGCCTCGCTCCGCTTGCGCGAGGCCGACGAGAAAGTCGGCCATTCCAACCGCGTGCTGCGCGAGACCGAGTCCCGGCTCGCGCGCGAGCAGGCCGCACTGAAGGATCTGCAGACCCGGCGCGACGGGCTCAACGCCAAGCTCGGCTCGCAGCGCAAGGAACTCGCGCAGCTGCTGCGCGCCGCCTATGCGCAGGGCAACGACGCGCCGCTGAAACTGCTGCTGTCGCAGGACAAGGTCGCCGACAGCGGTCGTGTGCTCGCCTATCACGGCTACGTGCAGCGCGATCGCGCGCGGCGCATCGCCGAGCTGTCGGCGCAGTTGCGCGAACTCGATGCGCTGGAGCGCGAGATCGTCGAACGCCGCCAGGCCCTGGACAGCACCCGCAAGCAGCAGCGCGACCAACTCGGCCAGCTGCAGCGCGATCGCAAAGAACGCGCCAGCCTGGTGGCGCAGATCAACGAGAAGTACCAGGACCGCAGCGACCGCGAGCGCGAACTCGGCCGCGACGCCAAGGGCCTGGAGCAACTGCTGGCCAAGCTGCGCGCTGCCGCGGCCCGCGCCGAGGCGCAACGCCGCGCCGCCGCCAAGGCCCGCGCCGAACGCGAAGCGCGCGAGGCCAAGGCCGCCGCTGCGGCCGCCGCCGCCGGCAAGCCCGCGCCGCCGCGCGCGCCGCGCAAGCCGCCGATCGAAGTGGCCAAGGCGCCACCGCCGCAGGTGGGCGGTTTGGGGTGGCCGGTGTCCGGCGCCCTGCTGGCCGGCTTCGGCGGCACCATGCCCGACGGCCGCAGCAGCGAAGGCCTGCTGATCGGCGCGCCGGCCGGGGCCACGGTCAAGGCGGTCGGCGACGGCACGGTGGTGTACTCGGAGTGGATGACCGGCTACGGCCTGCTGCTGATCGTCGACCACGGCAACGGCTACATGAGCCTGTACGCCAACAACGACGCCCTGCTCAAGGATGCCGGCGCTGCGGTCAAGCGCGGCGACGCGATCGCCACGGTCGGCAGCTCCGGCGGCCACGGCCGGCCGGCGCTGTACTTCGAGTTGCGCCGCGGCGGTCAGCCGGTCAATCCCAACGCCTGGCTGCGACGCTGACCACGGTTTCGGGCGAGGTCGGGCCGTCCCGCCCGAACCGCCCGGGACGATGCCGAGCGGGCCGCGCTCGAGTTCGCCGGCGCCGGATCAAGCACTTGCGCGGGCGGCCCGCGGGCGGCGCATGCCCGCGCCGCGGCGGCTCTGAACGAACCGGTATTGGGTTAACGAAAGCTTGCGCGCGCGCGGCTTAACGTGCGCAGATAGGCCATGGAACCTGCGCCCGCCGCGCGCGGTCGTAGCCAGGTACCCGGCCCGCCGTGCGCGGCGGGCGCGAGGCCAACCCCCATTCCGCTGTCCGGAGCGTCGTGCATGTCTTTGCGTCACCCCCTGCGTAGTCTGCTTCCGCTCGCCCTGGCGCTTGGCGCCGTACCGGCGTGGGCGCAGGACCCGCCGGCCAAGCCGGCGCCGCCGGCGAGCGAAACCGGTCAGCCGCAAGCGCCGACGCCGGCCGGCGAAGCGCCGTCCAAGAAAAAAAACGCCGCCGGCAAGGGCGAGGACAGCGAATCGAAGGTGCCGATCGAGGAGATCCGCCGCTACGTCGCCGTGTACAACGCGGTCAAACAGGCCTATGTCGAACCGGTCGACGACGCCAAGCTGATGCACTCGGCGATCCGCGGCTTGCTGTTCGACCTGGATCCGCACAGCGTCTATCTGGACAAGGTCGCGGCCGAAGATTTCGACGAGCAATCGCGCGGCGCCTACGACGGCATCGGCGTGGAATTGCAGCGTCAGCCCGACGGCAGCCTGCGGGTGATTTCGCCGATCGACGACACGCCGGCCGCGCGCGCCGGCATCAAGGCCGGCGACGTGATCACCGCGATCGACGGCAAGCCGTTCAAGGTCGACGAAGGCGACAACTCCGGCCCGCTGCGCGGCGCGCCGGGCAGCAAGGTGGTGCTGACCATCGTGCGCGAAGGGCGCGACAAGCCCTTCGACCTGACCGTGGTGCGCGAGACCATCCGCGTGGCCAGCGTGAAGAGCCGCATGCTCGAACCCGGTTACGGCTACCTGCGCGTCGCCGCGTTCCAGGCCGATACCGCGGCCGACTTCGAAACCCAGCTGGAGAAGCTCAAGGCCCAGGCCGGCGGCAAGCTGCGCGGCCTGGTGATCGATCTGCGCAGCAATCCGGGCGGCCTGCTGACCTCGGCGGTGCAGATCGCCGACGACCTGCTGGAGAAGGGCAAGATCGTCAGCACGCGCGGCCGCATCGCGATCAGCGACGCCGAGTTCGGCGCGACCCCGGGCGACCGCCTCGACGGCGCGCCGCTGGTGGTGCTGGTCGACGCCGGTTCGGCCAGCGCCTCGGAAGTGCTGGCCGGCGCGCTGCGCGACAACGGCCGCGCGCGCGTGATCGGCAGCCGCACCTTCGGCAAGGGCTCGGTGCAGACCGTGCTGCCGCTGGACAACGGCGACTCGGTCAAGCTCACCACCGCGCGCTATTACACCCCCAGCGGCAAATCGATCCAGGCCCTGGGCATCGTGCCCGACGTGGTGGTGCGCGCGGCCAAGCGCGACGGCGATGAACGCCCCAGCTACACGGAAGCGACCTTGCCGGGCCATCTGCACGGCGACGAGGAAGACGCGCCCGGCAGCAACGCCGGCGAAGTGCTGGAAGGCGAGGCGCCGATCGCCGCGGCCCTGGCCGAACTCAAGAAGCCCGCGGCGCCCAAGCCGGTGGCCGATGCCGGCGGCACGGCGCGGCGCTGAGCGCATCCCCCCCGCGAACGAAAAACCCGGCCGAGGCCGGGTTTTTTCTTGCCTGCGCGAGCGCGCCCTCAGCGTGGCTTGGCCGGCAACGGGAACGGCGTGACCACCTTCTCCCCGGTCGCGGCGTCGCGGATCGCCGACTGGCCTTTGCGCTCGACTTCCTCGATGCGCACGATGCTCTGCATCGGCAGATGCAGCACGCGGGTATTGCCGAACTCGTCGCGCAACCGCTCCTCGGTCGGATCGACCACCAGGCCTTCGTGCAGATCGAACACCAATTCGCTGACCTCGGTGAAACCCCACAGGTTGCCCGAGGCGATCTTGCGCGCGTACAGCTCGTAGATCTTGCCGGCGTTGAGGAAGGTGATTTTGTAGAGCGTGGCCATTGCAGCGGAGCTTCGGGATTGGGGATTCGGGGTCGGCAAATGCGCGGCGTCGTTGCTTGATTAGCGTGGGGTTGCCGCAGGGAAACTCAAGGGCGATCGGGGGCCGCAGAGCGGGGATTGGGGATTCGGGATTCGGGATTGGCAAGAGCGAAAGCAACGGCGGCGATGGTGCCTTGGCTTTGACGAATCCCGAATCCCCAATCCCGAATCCCAGCCCTCAATACCCCCGCTTGCGCCGCAGCCGCCGGGCGATGCCGGCGCGGGCGATCAGAGCGAAGGCGCCGCCGAAGGCGAAACCGGCGAGGTGGGCGGACCAGGCGACGGCGCCGAAGGCCGGGCCGATGAAGGTGAACACCACTTGCAGCAGGGCCCACACGCCGATTAGCAGCGGCGCCGGCACTTTCACGAACTGCAGGAACACGCCCAGCGGCACCACCACGCCGAGCTTGGCGCTGGGGAACAGCGCCAGATAGGCGCCGATCAGCGCCGATACCGCGCCGCTGGCGCCGATGATCAGGCGGTCCGGCGTGCCGATCGCCAGCACTGCGGCCAGGTTGGCCACCGCGCCGCCGAACAGGAACAGCGCCAGCAGCCGCCACGGCCCCATCGCGCGCTCGGCCGGCAAGCCGAAGATCAGCAGGAACACCAGATTGCCGAGCAGGTGGGCCCAGTCCGCATGCAGGAACAAGGCGCTGAACAGACGCAGGATGCTGCCGTCGCGGATGGCGTCCCACCATTGCGCCGGATTGGACAGGCCGCCGGACAGCGCGCCCCACTCCAGCATCAGCCGGCGTTGCTCCGGTCCGGACAGCACCAGCGCCGAGACGATGAAGGCGATCCACAGCAGCGCGAACACCAGCGGTGTGGCCCAGCGCAGGCGCGTGCGCTCGCGTGAGGGGATGGCGACGAACATGCTCATGGCCGACGCCTATTCAGCATCGGACGAGGCTTGCGAAGCACCGGTCGAAACCGGAAAAACGCCCGCAATACATGGGTTTGCGACATCTGCACGGACGATTTTGCGATCTTGGGCGTATTGTTAGCGTTCGGTTAATGGCCGCGCTATAGTGCATACGGCGTCGTACGTCGGGAGGGGTTTCCGGCGGAACCGGGCCGACTCGCGCGGCCCCGTGCTCTACGCCGCGATAGAACGAAAAATACTCCAACGGAGACTACACGCATGCAAGCCTCACACCGCATCTCCCGCCTGACCGCGCTCGCGCTCGGCATCGCCGGCGTCATCAGCGTCGGTTCGGCCGGGGCGACCGGCTTCCAGATCCGCGAAAACAGCGTCAAGAACCAGGGCCGTGCGTTCGCCGGCAGCGCCACCGCCAAGAACGATGCCGCCGTCGTGACCAACAACCCGGCCGCGATGGTGAACCTGGACTCGCTGACGATTCGCGGCGACGTGACCGTGATCGACCTGACCGCGAAGTTCCGCGGCGGCGGTTCGGCCGCGGCCGGTACCCTGCTCGCGCGTCCGCTGACCGGCGGCAACGGCGGCGACCCGGGCGATGCGCAGCCGGTACCGGCGCTGTCGATCGTGATGCCGCTGTCGGGCGCGTTCGAGAAGCTGACCCTCGGCGCCCAGTTGAACGCGCCGTTCGGCTTGAAGACCGAATACGACCGCGACTGGGTCGGCCGCTACCACGCGGTCGAATCGGAAGTGAAGACCATCGACCTGACCTTCTCCGCCGGCCTGGCCCTGACCGACCGCTTCTCGGTCGGCGCCGGCCTGGTCTGGGAGCGCGCCGAAGCCACCCTGACCAATGCGGTCGACTTCGGCTCGGCGATCTGCCGCGTCAGCATCGCCGCCTGCACCACCCCGAACCCGGTCGCCGCGCCGTTCGGCCCGCAGAAGAACGACGGCTACGCCAAGGTCAAGGGCGACGACTACGGCCTGGGCTGGATCGTCGGCCTGCAGTGGAAGCCGACCGACAAGTTCTCGATCGGCTACTCGCACCGCTCGGAGATCGATCACGAGCTGGAAGGCAACATCGAGTTCACCAAGCCGGCCAACGTTTCGGCGCTGCTGGCCGCGCGCGGCATCACCCAGTACAACTCGGGCCCGGGCGGCGCCAAGCTGACCACCCCGAGCGTCGACACCCTGAGCCTGCAGTACGAGTTCACCGATCAGTTCCGCATGATGTTCGATGCGCAGCAGACCGATTGGCACTCGCTGAAGTCGGTCGACATCGTCCGCGCCAACGGCACGCCGATCACCAGCGAGCCGTTCGAGTGGGAAGACACGATGATGTACGCGCTGGGCGCCGAGTACGACCTCAGCGACGCCATCACCCTGCGCGGCGGCATCGCGCTGGACGAGACCCCGACCAACGATCACCACCGCACCCCGCGTCTGCCGGACAACGATCGCACCCTGTACTCGCTGGGCCTGACCTGGAACGCGAACGAGCACCTGAGCGTCGACGCGGCCTACACCCGCATCGAGATCGACAGCCCGAAGATCGACGTGGTCTCGAGCAGCGGCTCGCGCCTGACCGGTACCTACAAGGGCCACGCCGACCTGTTCGGCATCGCCGCTCAGTACAAGTTCTGACCGGGTCTGCGTTCGGACCGAACGTCCGAACGGCATAGCTGAACGAAAAGCCCCGCTTCGGCGGGGTTTTTCGTTTGCGCGCGTGCCAGGATGCGGTCTTCCGCCCGTCGCCGTGCCAAGCATGGACACCGCTTCAGAACCCCGATCCGCCCTGCAAGCCGCTGCCGCGGTGCCGGTGCTGGCCTGGCTGAGCGGGCGCGCGCGGCCGTACACGCGGCCGGGCAGCCTCAGCGCGATCGACAAGCGCGCCGTCGCCGGACGGGTGCGCATCGGCGAACACGGACTCGACGGCGACGAACAGGGCGACCGGCGCGTGCACGGCGGGCCGGACAAGGCCGTGCATCATTACCCGTTCGATCATTACCCGGCATGGCGCGAGGAGCTCGGCGCGCACGCGCTGCTGGCCGCGCCCGGTGCGTTCGGCGAGAACCTCAGCAGCATCGGGCTCGACGAGGCGAGCGTATGCCTGGGCGACCGCTATCGCTGCGGCGACGCGGTGCTGGAGGTCAGCCAGGGCCGGCAGCCGTGCTGGAAGCTCAACGACCGCTTCGGCGTCGCCGACATGGCGCGGCGGGTGCAGGCCAGCGGCCGCACCGGCTGGTACTACCGGGTGATCCAAGGCGAGGCCGAGGCCGGCGACGCCCTGAGCCTGATCGAACGGCCGTGGCCGCAATGGAGCCTGCAGCGGTTGGCGACCCTGCTGTATACGCGCACCTTGGACCGCGACGAGTTGCGCGCCGCCTCGGCGCTGCCCTTGGTGCCGTCGTGGCGCAAGCTGGTCGAGAACCGGCTTGCGCGCGATGCGGTCGAGGACTGGGGTTCGCGCATCGAGGGGCCGGCCGCCGGCTGAGTTGCGTACACTGCGACGCCATCCCGCCTGCGAGCTCCACGATGCCCGCCATCCGTTTCGATGCCGAAGAAAAGGCCCTGCTGGTCGGCAAGCTGCAAAGCTACTTCGAACGCGAACTGGGGCAGCCGCTGGGACGCTTCGACGGCGAGTTCCTGCTCGACTTCGTTTCCGAGCAGATCGGCGCTCACTACTACAACCGCGGCGTGCGCGATGCGCAGGCGTTGCTGGCGGCCAAGTTCGACGACCTCGCCGACGCCTGCTATCAGCTCGAACAGCCGACCGAACTGCGGCCTTGAACCCGCGCGGCGCGACGGCGTTCAGCCGGCCGGCGCATCCGCACGGGTTGCGGAGGCGAAGCAGGCGCGCGCGGGCGCGCTGAGGATCAGCACCGCTTCCTGGCGGAAGCGCTGCTTGTACAGCTCGGCGATCTCGACCACACGCCGGCGACCGTCCGCGCTGTCGGCGTGGACCAGATCGATCGCGCGCGAATCCTCTTGTTCGATCTCGCCGCCGGCGCCGCGCCATTGGCCCTTGGCCTGGTACACGGTCAGCCCGTCGGGAAAGCGCGGCGTCACCACTTCGGCCAGAAAGGCCTGCCACTGCGCGTCGCTCACCGGGCCGTCGGGACTGTTCATGCCGAACAGCAACCGGTCCGCGCGGCGTTCGCTGCAGGCTTCGCGCGGCAGCGGAAGCGGCGCCAGCGAGGCGCAGCCGGCCAGCGCGCACCAGAGCGCAGCGAGGACCCAGTGGGACGGCGAGCGCTGCGTGACGGGATCGGCGATGGACGGCATCACGGCATCGGATAGCGGCGATGGCGCCATCTTGCCAGGATGAACCGCGCAGATATGCCGGTCGCGGCACGGCGTATCTGCGATGGCCGTCGCAGGTGCGTACGCGATGCCGGCCTAACCTGCGGATTCGATTCGAACCGCGCGCGGCGCCTGCGGACCGCGCCTCCGGCATGCCTTCGCGCCGCCTGCGTTCGTGTTCCTCAGTCTGGGAGCGCTCATGAGCACTTCTTTCGCGCAGATCCAATTGCAGGCCCTGCAGCCCGGCGACGCCGACTACGCGCATTTGCTGGCGACGGCGCAGCCGCGCGCCGAGCAGGCGGTCGGCCTGCCGCTGCAGCTGCAGGTCGATCGCCTCGACCGCCTGGGCGATTGGGCCTTCCTGCTCTCGCGCATGCGTACGCCGGACGGCAGCCGCATCGATTGGAAGCGCAGCGAATACGCCGAGCAAGCCGCCGCCGGGGCGATGTCGGAGCGCTATGCCGCCTTGTTCAAGCGCGACGAGCAGGGGCCGTGGCGCCTGGTCGCGCAGGCGGTCGCGCCCGGGGACGTGGCCTGGGAGTCGTGGCCGCAGGAATTCGGCGCGCCGGCGAGCCTGTTCGGCTATTGAGCGAGCGTTTCGCGCCGTGGGGCCGCGCCGGCCGGAGGAGGCTTTGCGGACGCCGCGCCGGCGCCGCGCTGCGGCGTCGCTTGCAACGCGGGCAGCGGATGCCGCGCGCGGATCGCGCTCGGCGCGGCTAGCGTGGATTTTGCGCTCAGCGCGGCCTGGACAGGATGTACCAATCGCCGCTGGCGCCGCCCCAACTGATTTCCTGAGTGCCGTCGGCGTTGCGGTTGTTGGAGCCGATGAACTGCGGTTTGCCGTTGGCGTCGAGGCCGGCGAACAGCACGGTGTGCGATTGCCTCGCGTTCTGCATGATCACCACGTCGCCGGGCTTGGCCTGGCTGACGTCGACGCGCTTCCAGCCTTCGCCGATGAGGCGGTCGCGCAGATTGACCACCGAGTCGGTGTGCCAGTCGATCGCGCCGGCCTTCTGCAGGCAAGCGGTGACGAAGTTGGCGCAGCACACGTCGCTGGGCACGTTCGGGTTCATCGGAATCTCGCCGCTGCGCTTGAGGTCGCTGGCGTCGCGACCGAGGAAGCGCTTGGCGATGTCGGCGGCGTTACCGCGGCCGGTGTCGACCCGGGTGTCGGCATCGACGCGGTTGTCGGTGTCGATGCGGCCGTCGCCGCGCCCCTCGCTCAACCCGTCTAGCCGGAGGGTGTCGCCGGCGAAGATCAGGTCGCGATTCTGGATCTGGTCGTTGAGCGACATCAGCCGCTCGACCGTGGTCTGGAACAGCAGGGCGATGTCGGACAACGTGTCGCCGCGGACGATGTTGTGGATCATGGTGACTCTCCCGTCGAGCGTGTGCCGGATGCGGAGAGCAGCCCCCTGACTGCGTCTGCGGGCGAGTGTCCTGCGCAGCGGCGGCGTGCGACAGCCGGGGCGTGCCCTAGCTAGGGCGCGCCCGAGCAGCGCAATGCGATCGCGCGCACGAAACGAACGTTCGCGTGCGGCGCGTATCTGGGCGGCAGGTTCCTGTAGGAGCGGCGTGAGCCGCGACCAACCGCAGCGACGCACGTAAGCGCAGCATCCGAAGCGCGTCGAAACCACTCGCGCTCGATGCTCCAGCGCTTCGGATGCCGCGCTCGCGCACATCGCTGCGGTTGTCGCGGCTCACGCCGCTCCTACAAGAGCCGGGCGCAATAAAAAACGGCGCGCCTGGCGGCGCGCCGTTTCGGTGTTGCGAGCAGTGCGGCCTGTCGGGCCGCGGTGCCGGTCAATCGCCCAGGGTCAGCAGCGAGGCGTTGCCGCCGGTCGCGGTGGTGTTGACGGTGATGGTCTTCTCGGTGGTGAAGCGCGGCAGGTAGTGCGGGCCGCCGGCCTTGGGCCCGGTGCCGGACAGGTTCTGCCCGCCGAACGGTTGCACGCCGACCACCGCGCCGATTTGGTTGCGGTTGACATAGCAGTTGCCGACCTTGACCCGTGCGCTGATCCGGTCGATCGTCTCGTCGATGCGCGAGTGGATGCCCAGGGTCAGGCCGTAGCCGGTGGCGTTGATCGCGTCGATCACCGCGTCGAGCTGATCGGCCTTCCAGCGGATCACGTGCAGCACCGGGCCGAACACTTCCTTGTGCAGCTGGTCCAGCGACTTCAGCGCATAAGCGCGCGGGGCGAAGAAGCTGCCGTGGGCGGCGTCGCCGTCGACCGCGACTTCGCCGATCTTCACCGCTTCCTTGTCCATGCGCGCGGCGTGCTCGACCAGCATCTTCAGCGCGTCCTCGTCGATCACCGGGCCGACGTCGGTCGACAGCAGGCCGGGGTTGCCGACCTTCAGCTCGGCCATCGCGCCGGCGAGCATGTGGGTGACCTTGTCGGCGATGTCGTCCTGCACGAACAGCACGCGCGCCGCCGAGCAGCGCTGGCCGGCCGAGGTGAAGGCCGAGCCGATCGCGTCCTTGACCAGTTGTTCCGGCAGCGAGGACGAGTCGGCGATCAGCGCGTTCTGGCCGCCGGTTTCGGCGATCAGCACGCCGATGGCGGCGTCGCGCGCGGCCAGCGAACGGTTGATCGCGCGCGCGGTGTCGGTCGAGCCGGTGAAGGCCACCCCGGCGACGCGCGGGTCGCGGGTCAGCGCCGCGCCGACGGTGGCGCCGTCGCCGGGCAGGAACTGCAGCACGGCTTCGGGAATGCCGGCTTCGTGCAGCAGCTTGACCGCGTAATAGCCGATCAGATTGGTCTGCTCGGCCGGCTTGGCGATGACGCTGTTGCCGGCGGCCAGGGCGGCGGAGATCTGGCCGATGAAGATCGCCAGCGGGAAGTTCCACGGGCTGATGCAGACGAACACGCCGCGGCCGGACAGGTGCAGGGTGTTGGATTCGCCGGTCGGGCCCGGCAGCGCTTCCGGCGCGAACAGCTTGCGCGCCTGGGCGCCGTAGTAGCGCAGGAAATCGACCGCCTCGCGCACTTCGGCGACGCCGTCGGGGATGGTCTTGCCGGCCTCCTTGGTGCACAGCGCGATGTACTGCGGCATGCGCTCTTCCAGCAGTTGGGCGGCGTGTTCGAGGATCGCGGCGCGGCTGGCGGCCGGGGTCGCGTCCCAGGCTTCCTGGGCGGCGACGGCGTTCTTCAGCGCCAGCTCGACGGTGGCGCTGTCGGCGGCCTTCCACTGGCCGACGGTTTCGCGACGGTCGGCCGGATTGGTGACGGCGATGTCCGGGCCCTGCACGGTCGCGCCCGGCACCAGCGGAGCGGCGCGCCAGTCGCCGACGGCGGCGTTGACGGCGGCGGCGAGGGACTGCAGTTGCTGATCGTTGGCGAGATTGACGCCCATGGAATTGGTCCTGTCGTAGCCGAAGCTGCGGTAGAGGTCGGCCGGAAGCGGAATGCGCGGATGCGGGATGCTGTCGAAGCCGGACACCGTTTCGACCGGGTCTTGGATCAGGTCCTCGATCGCGATGTCCTCATCGGTGATGCGGTTGACGAAGCTGGAGTTGGCGCCGTTCTCGAGCAGGCGCCGGACCAGGTAGGGCAGCAGGTCTTCGTGCGAGCCGACCGGGGCGTAGACGCGGCAGGGCGCATCCAGACGGTCGGCCGGGATCACTTCGGCGTACAGGTCGTCGCCCATGCCGTGCAGCTTCTGGAACTCGAAGTGCTTTTCGCGGCCCATCGCCTTGGCGCGGCGGTGGATGGTGGCGATGGTCTGGGCGTTGTGGGTGGCGAACATGGGATAGATCGCGTCGGCGGCCTCGAGCATGCGCCGGGCGTTGGCCAGGTAGGACACGTCGGTGTTCGGCTTGCGGGTGAACACCGGGTAGCCTTCCTGGCCGTCGATCTGGGCGCGCTTGATCTCGCTGTCCCAGTACGCGCCCTTGACCAGGCGCACCGGGATGCGGCGGCCGGTGCGGCGGGCGAGGTCGGCGATGAAGTCGATCGCCTCCGGCGCGCGCTTCTGGTAGGCCTGGATCGCCAGGCCGTAGCCCTCCCAGCCGTCCAGCGACGGGTCGGCGTAGGCGCCGGCGATCACGTCCAGCGACATCTCCAGGCGATCGGCCTCCTCGGCGTCGATGGTGAAGCCGATGCCGTAGCCCTTGGCCAGCTGGGCCAGCTCGAGCACGCGCGGGGTCAGTTCGGCGAACACCCGGGCGCGCTTGGCGTGCTCGTAGCGCGGGTGCAGGGCCGACAGCTTGACCGAGATCGACGGGGCGGCGAACACGTCGCTGTTTTTGTAGTTACCGCTCTTGCCGATCGCGTGGATCGCGTCGCGGTAGGCCTGCAGGTAGCGCAGCGCGTCCTTGGTGGTCAGCGCGCCCTCGCCGAGCATGTCGAAGGAGTAGCGGTAGTGGGCGTTGTCGCCCTTCTTCGAGCGCGCCAACGCCTCGCCGATGGTGCGGCCCATCACGAACTGATGGCCCATGATCCGCATCGCCTGGCGCACCGCCAGCCGGATCACCGGCTCGCCGACCCGACCGACCAGGCGCTTGAACGCGTTGTGCACGTCGCGCTTGGTGTCGTCGGCCAGGTCGACCAGCTTGCCGGTCAGCATCAGGCCCCAGGTCGAGGCATTGACCAGGACCGAGTCGGACTGGCCGAGGTGGCGCTTCCAGTCGGCGTCGCCGAGCTTGTCGCGGATCAGCTTGTCGGCGGTCTCCTGGTCCGGAATGCGCAGCAGCGCCTCGGCCACGCACATCAACAGCACGCCTTCTTCGCTGCCCAGGTCGTACTGGCGCATGAAGGCTTCGATCGCGCCCTGGGCTTGGGCGCGGGCGCGGACCCGCTTGACCAGGTCGGCCGCGGTGGCCTGGGCGGCGGCGCGGTCGGCTTCCGGCAGGCGCGCGAGTTCCAGCAGGCCGCGCACGTGCTCGGCCTCGTCGCGGACCCAGCCGGCAGTGAGCGCGGCGCGCGGGCCGGCGGGGGCGGGCGGCAGTTCGGGACTGATCATCGCGCTCGGTGCGGAGGCGCGCGAGTGCGGCGGCGGGCCGTCGCTGGCGACGGCGGAGGAGGCGTTGGTGGACATCGGACCCGAGACGGGGGGAGGAAGAGCGCCATTTTAGAGCTTTCTATCGGTCCCGGCCTGTACGCGATCGGCTTCGCCGCCGCTGGCGGGGGACGGCCGGATCGCGCTGCCGCGCCGCCTTGCCGCAAGCGGCCGCCGCCGCGGATGCGCGCCGGAACCCGCCGCGAATGCGCGAAACCCCGCCGTTGCGGGCTTTGCGCGCGATTTTTCCTGTCCATGCGGCGGGTTGCCGCAGGGCGGGGCGACCGCTACCATTTCGCGGTTATCCGTAGCGCCGATGCCGGCGTGATGGGCCCTCATCATCAGGGCTCGCCAGCCACCTCTTCCCGCAAGGCCGCCGCGCTCAGCCAGAATCGGCGCGGTACGCGCCGGGAAGGGCAGCCCGCGGAGCGCGTTGCACACCAACACTGATTTTCTGGGGCTCGAACTGATGAAAGCCGGTCGTTTCAAGCAGTGGGCAGTGGGCATCGCCGCGATGGCGTTGCCGGTTCTCGCAGTCGCGCAGGCGGCCGATCCCAAGCCGTGGCAGCTCAATATGGGCCAGGGCGTCACCGCGCAGTCGGCCAATGCCTACTCGGCGCACATGCTGGCGCTGTGGATCTGCGTGATCATCGGCCTGCTGGTGTTCGGCGCCATGGCCGTGGCCATGTTCAAGTTCCGCAAGTCCAAGGGCGCGGTGCCCGACAAGGACTTCACCCACAGCACCAAGCTGGAGATCGTCTGGACCGTGGTCCCGGTCGCCCTGCTCGTGCTGATGGCCTTCCCGGCCACCAGCAAGCTGATCAACATGTACGACACCCGCGACTCGGCGATGACGGTGAAGATCACCGGCTACCAGTGGATGTGGAAGTACGAGTACCTGGGCCAGGACGTGGCCTTCACCAGCCGCCTGGACCGCAAGAGCGACCAGTTGCGCCAGAGCGGCAAGGTCATCGCCGCCGCCGATCACGAGCACTACCTGCTCGACGTCGACAACGTGCTGGTCCTGCCGACCGACACGAAGATCCGCTTCGTCATCACCGCCGACGACGTGATCCACGCCTGGTGGGTGCCGGCGCTGGGCTGGAAGCAGGACGCGATCCCGGGCATCGTCAACGAGGCCTGGACCGAGATCAAGCAGCCGGGCATCTACCGCGGCCAGTGCGCCGAGCTGTGCGGCAAGGACCACGGCTTCATGCCGATCGTGGTCCGCGCCCTGCCCAAGGCCGAATACCAGCAGTGGCTGGCCGAGCAGAAGGCCAAGAATGCGCCGGCTCCGGCCGCTGCGCCGGCGGCGCCCGCCGCCGCTCCGGCCGCTCCGGCCGACGCTACGCCGGCTCCGGCCGCCGCTCCGAATCCCGACGCCACGGCCGCCGCCGCTCCGCGCGCTGCGTCCGCCGGTTGATCGTCAAGCATTCATCAGAGGTAGGCCATGGCAGTCACGCACCCCGTCGCCGATCAACACGATCACCACGATGATCATGCCCACCAGCAGGGCTTCATCGAGCGTTGGTTCTTCTCGACCAACCACAAGGACATCGGCACGCTGTATCTGATCTTCAGCTTCGTGATGTTCATCATCGGCGCTGGATTCTCGGTCTACATCCGCGCCGAACTGGCCGAACCGGGCCTGCAGCTGCCGGGCGGTCCCGAGTTCTTCAACCAGATGACCACCATGCACGCGCTGGTGATGATCTTCGGCGGCGTGATGCCGGCCTTCGTCGGCCTGGCCAACTGGATGATCCCGCTGCAGGTCGGCGCGCCGGACATGGCGCTGCCGCGCATGAACAACTGGTCGTTCTGGATCCTGCCGTTCGCCTTCACCCTGCTGCTGATGACCCTGTTCCTGCCGGGCGGCGCCCCGGCCGGCGGCTGGACCCTGTACCCGCCGCTGTCGCTGCAGGGCGGCTCCAACGTCGCCTTCGCGATCTTCGCCATCCACATGATGGGCATCAGCTCGATCATGGGCGCGATCAACGTCATCGCCACCATCCTCAACATGCGCGCCCCGGGCGTGGACCTGCTGAAGATGCCGATCTTCTGCTGGACCTGGCTGATCACCGCCTTCCTGCTGATCGCGGTGATGCCGGTGCTGGCGGGCGCGGTGACCATGCTGCTGACCGACAAGTTCTTCGCCACCTCGTTCTTCAACGCGGCCGGCGGCGGCGACCCGGTGATGTTCCAGCACATCTTCTGGTTCTTCGGTCACCCCGAGGTCTACATCATGATCCTGCCGGCCTTCGGCGTGGTGTCGGAGATCATCCCGACCTTCAGCCGCAAGCCGCTGTTCGGTTATCAGGCCATGGTCTACGCCACCGCCTCGATCGCCTTCCTCTCGTTCATCGTGTGGGCGCACCACATGTTCACCGTCGGCATGCCGCTCGGTGGCGAGATCTACTTCATGTTCGCGACCATGCTGATCGCGGTGCCGACCGGCGTGAAGGTGTTCAACTGGGTCACCACCATGTGGCGCGGCTCGATCTCGTTCGAGGCGCCGATGCTGTGGGCGATCGCGTTCGTGATCCTGTTCACCATCGGCGGTTTCTCCGGCCTGATGCTCGCCATCGTGCCGGCCGACTTCCAGTACCACGACACCTACTTCGTGGTCGCCCACTTCCACTACGTGCTGGTGACCGGCGCGCTGTTCTCGATCATCGCCGCCGTCTACTACTGGTGGCCGAAGTGGACCGGCCGCCATTACAGCGAGGGCATGGCGAAGTTCCACTTCTGGTGGACCATGGTGTTCGTGAACCTGCTGTTCTTCCCGCAGCACTTCCTCGGCCTGGCCGGCATGCCGCGCCGCATCCCCGACTACAACGTCGTGTTCGCGGACTGGAACCTGGTCAGCTCGATCGGCGCCTTCGGCATGTTCCTGACGCCGTTCATGATGGCCTTCATCCTGTGGCGCTCCAAGGTCGCCGGCGTCAAGGCCGACGCGCGTTCGTGGGAAGGCGCCAAGGGCCTGGAGTGGACCGTGCCGAGCCCGGCGCCGCACCATACCTTCGCCACCCCGCCGGTGATCCGCGACGGCGACCTGGCCCACGGCGACATCACCCACTGACCGGACCGCGCCGCGGAGCGCGGCGCGCGCCCCGGGCGCCGCGCCGCCTTCCTGGCCCCAGACGATGAACCGTCCGCCGACCGATCCGCAGGATCTCGCCCGCCGCCGCGCCGCGGCCCGACGCACGGCCTTGTGGTTCGGTGCGGCGGCGGTAACGATCTACGTGTTGTTCATCCTCAGCGGAGTGCTGTCGAAGTGAGCGAACGCGACGCCCAGACCGCCGAAGCCCGCCGTCAGGCCGGGCCGAAGATGACCCGGACCATGGTCCTGGTCGCGCTGGGCGCGTTCGGCTTCACCTTCGCCCTGGTGCCGATGTACCGCATCGCCTGCGAGAAGGTGTTCGGCATCCGCCTCGAACGCGGCGCCGGCGACGCCCAGGCTGCCGGCCAGGCCGCGCCGGCCGCGGCGCGCCTGGTCACGGTGCAGTTCGACGGCAGCGTCAATTCCAAGCTGCCCTGGGACTTCAAGCCGCACCAGCTGAGCATGAAGGTGCGTCCGGGCGAGCAGTACGAGACCACCTACTACGCCCGCAACACCACCGACCGCGCCATCGTCGGCAGCGCCTCGCCGTCGGTCGCGCCGGCGCGCGCGTCGGGTTATTTCAACAAGACCGAGTGCTTCTGCTTCACCGCCCAGACCCTGCAGGCGGGCGAGTCGCGGGAGATGCCGGTGCGTTTCATCGTCGATCCGAACCTGCCGGCCGACGTGCACACGATTACGCTGTCCTATACCTTCTTCAAGAACGACGTGCTCACCGCGCGCCTGCAGCAGGGACCGGTCGCCAAGACCGCCCCCTCGCCGCTGGCGGCGCCGTAAGCTGGCTCAGCACCCACCAGGAACGCCGCCATGGCCCACGCCCACACGCCAGACGCCAATCACTACTTCGTGCCGCACAGCAGCCGCTGGCCGTTCCTCGGTTCGATCGGCCTGTTCACGACCATGATCGGCATCGCGAGCTGGCTCAACGAAGTCAGCTGGGGCAAGCCGGTGTTCTTCGTCGGCCTGGCGATGATGGTCGGCGTGCTGTACGGCTGGTTCGGCGACGTGGTCCGCGAATCGGTGCGCGGCAACTACAACAAGCAGGTCGACGTCTCGTTCCGGATGGGGATGATCTGGTTCATCTTCTCCGAGGTGATGTTCTTCGCCGCCTTCTTCGGCGCGCTGTTCTACGCCCGCCAGTTCGCCCTGCCGTGGCTGGGCGGCGACGGCGACGGCGTGATGACCAACAGCCTGCTGTGGCCGGAGTTCAGCGCGGCCTGGCCGAGCTCGGGCCCGGGCCAGGTCGGTGGCCACTTCCAGACCATTCCGGCCTGGGGCCTGCCGCTGCTCAACACCCTGATCCTGCTGACCTCGGGCGTGACCGTGACCCTGGCGCACCATGCGCTCAAGGGCGCGCACCGCAAGGCGCTGCTGGTGTGGCTGGGCCTGACCGTGGCCCTGGGCTGCCTGTTCCTGTTCTTCCAGGCCGAGGAATACATCCACGCCTACAAGGAACTGAACCTGACCCTGGGCTCGGGCATCTACGGTTCGACCTTCTTCATGCTGACCGGCTTCCACGGCGCCCACGTCACCCTCGGCACGATCATGCTGGCGGTGATCTGGTTCCGCTGCCTCAAGGGCCATTTCAGCAAGGACAACCATTTCGCCTTCGAAGCGGTGGCCTGGTACTGGCACTTCGTCGACGTGGTCTGGCTGGGCCTGTTCCTGTTCGTCTACGTGCTGTAAGCGCGGACGGACCGCAAGACGAGGAAAGGCCGGCAGCGATGCCGGCCTTTCGCGTTTGGCGGCGTCCGTGGGGACGCAGGGGCTCAAGCGGGTCGACCCCTCCGTCGCCGCCCTATGGCTTGCCCGCGGCTTGCTGCGCCCGCGCAACCGGCAGGCCGTCATGCCCGCGCAGGCGGGCATCCAGAGACTTCAGCGCCATAATAGGCCGCCGGGCCGTATCGCTCGGCGTCGCCTCAGCCCGGGTTGGCGCCGACGCCGTGCGGGGTGATCCAGCCCATCCAGATCGACAGGATCACGATCAGGATCAGCGCCACCGACAGCGCGATGCGCCGGGTCAGCGCGTTGACGGTGCGTTTGCTCTGCCCTTTGTCCACCAGCATGTAATACAGGCCCGCGCCCAGATTCCACAGAATGACCCCGAGGAACGCGACTACCAGCAGGACCTTCAGCTCTTGGCTCATCGCGGCCTCCTTCGGTGCGCGCGCCGGTGCGAAGCGCGGATTATCGCAGTCCGCCCGGAGCTTGGGGTGAGCCGTCGCGGCACCTTGCTGTTGGGCTGGGCCTTGGCGCTGTGCGCGATCGCGCTGTTCGCCCACTTGGGCCTGTGGCAGGCGCGACGCGCGGTCGAGAAGCAGGCGATGCTCGATGCCGCGGCACAGGTGCTGCGCGAGCGTCTGCCGCGGCCGTTGTCGGCGGCCGCCGATCCGGCGCGCCGCGCCACGGTCGATTGGGCCGCGGGCCTGGGCCGCTTCGACGAACGCGGCGCGCTGCTGCTCGACAACCAGCAGCGCCACGGTCGCGCCGGGGTGCGCGCCTATCGCATTTTCCTGCCGCGCCAGGGCGCGCCGCTGCTGGTCGACCTGGGTTGGCTGCCGCTGACCGGCGACCGCCGCCTGCCGGCGATCGCGCGTCCCGAAGGCGAGCTCGCGCTCAGCGGACTGCTCGCGCCGCCGCCGTCGCCGGGCATCGCCCTGGGCGCCGGGCTGGCGCGCGAGGGCGAGGGCTGGCTGCTGACCCGGGTCGATCCGGCGGCGATCGCCGCTGCGACCGGGCTGTCGGCACCGTTGGCGCCGCGCGTGCTGCGCCTGGACCCGGCGCTGCGCCTGGGCTACGACCGCGACCTGGAGCTGCTCGCCAACACCTTGCCGCCGGACAAGCACCGCGGCTATTCCCTGCAGTGGTTCGCGCTCGCCGTCGCGGTGCTGGCCACCGCCCTGATCCTGACGTTCCGCCGCCCACGCCGCGCCCGCCCATGACCCCCACCCCGAGCCACACCGTTTCCGCGCAGCAGCGCAAGCGCAATCGCCTGACCCTGCTGCTGATCGCCGCCTTCTTCTTCGTGCCGATGCTGGTCGCCGGGGTATTGCGGTTCGCAGACCTGCACCCGGCGGTGAACCGCCAGCACGGCGAACTGCTGGAGCCCAAGCCCGACCTGCGCCGGCAGCCGCCGCAGCTGGCCGACGGTCGCGCCTACGCCTGGAACCCAGGCGCGCGCATCTGGCGGATAGTGGTCGCGCCGCCCGCCGGTTGCGCCGCCGCCTGCGTCGCGTTGTCGCGCCAGCTCGACACGGTCTGGCAGCTGTTCGGCAAGGACGCGGACCACGTCGAGCTGCTGTGGGTCGGCGAGCCGCCGGCCGGTGCGGCTCGCCCGGCCTCGCTGCGGGTGCTGGCGCCGTCGCCGGCGCTGCGCGCGGCTCTGCCGCGCCTGAACGACCCGGCCGGGGTGCCGGTGTATGTGGTCGACCCGAACGGTTTTGTGATTCTGCGTTACGCTCCCGGCTTCGAACCGGGCGGGCTGCGCGCGGATCTGGCCAAATTGCTGAAACTGATGTGAGCGACCGACGGTCGTGCGCGCCCCGGGGGCGTCGCCGCGACCGGGCGCCGCGGGAACCCTTTCGAGAATGAGCGTAACCGGCAAAGGCCTGGCGACCCCGGGCCTGTACAAGAACTTCCACCGTATCGCCTGGCTGGCCGTGGGGCTGGCGCTGTGCGTGATCGTGTTCGGCGCCTTCGTGCGCCTGTCCCATGCCGGCCTGAGCTGCCCGGATTGGCCGACCTGCTACGGCCGCGCGGCCTGGCCGACCAACCCGCACGAGATCGGCGACCACGCCGCGACCCAGATCCGCCCGGTCGAAGTCGACAAGGCCTGGCGCGAGCAGTTCCACCGCATGATCGCCGGCTTGCTCGGCGTGCTGACCCTGACCCTGGCCCTGGTCTCGGCGCGCCGCCGCAGCAAGGGCATGGTCCAGGTGCTGGCCGCTGCCGCGGTGGTCGCGGTCGCGATTCCGCTGTACATGCGCGGCCAACACGTCGCCGCCTCGGCGCTGGCGATCGTCGGCGAAGGCATCCTGCTCGCCGCGGCGCTGCGCTGGAGCAATACCGACCTGTCGCGGGCCTGCGCGCTGACCCTGGCGGTGATCATCTTCCAGGCCCTGCTGGGCATGTGGACGGTGACCTGGCTGCTCAAGCCCATCGTGGTCATGGGCCATCTGCTCGGCGGCCTGCTGACCTTTTCGCTGTTGGTGTGGATCGCCTGGCGCGCGATCGACCGGCCGATCCGGCTGGCCGATGCGCCGGCGCTGTGCCGCTGGATCGCGCTCGGCATCGGCGTACTCGGCGTGCAGATCGCGCTGGGCGGCTGGACCAGCGCCAACTATGCCGCGTTGGCCTGCGGCAACGATTTCCCCACCTGCGTCGGCCAGTGGTGGCCGCGCCACGATTTCGGCGAGGCCTTCGTGCTCTGGCGCGGCATCGGCGTGGATTACGAGGGCGGCATCCTCGACGGCGAGGCGCGGATCGCGATCCAGCTCGCCCACCGGATCATGGCGGTGGCGGTGTTCGCCTATCTGATCGGCCTGGCGGCCAAGTTGCTGCGCACCCCCGGGCTGCGCGGCTGGGGCAGCCTGCTCGCCGCGCTGACTCTGCTGCAGGTCGGCCTGGGCATCGCCAACGTCAAGCTCGGCCTGCCGCTGGCGGTCGCGGTGGCGCATAACGGCGGCGCCGCGCTGCTGCTGTTCGCACTGGTGTCCCTGCTCGCGCGCCTGCGCACGCCGGAGCCGTGATGAACGCCGCCACCCGCCCCACGTTCAAGCAGTATTGGGACCTGACCAAGCCGCGCGTGGTCGCGCTGATCGTGTTCACCGCGATCGTCGGCATGTTCATGGCGGTGCCGGGCTGGCCGCCGCTGCGCGAGTCGGTGCTGGGCTTTCTCGGCATCTGGCTGGCCGCGTCCTCGGCGGCGGCGATCAACCAACTGCTGGACTCGCGCATCGACGCCAAGATGGCGCGCACCTCGTGGCGGCCGATCGTCGCCGGCCAGGTCAGCCCGACCCAGGCGCTGGTGTTCGCGCTGATCCTGGCCGCGGCGTCGATGCTGATCCTGGTGGTCTGGGTCAACGCGATCACCGCGGTGCTGACCTTCGCTTCGCTGATCGGCTACGCGGTGATCTACACCGTCTACCTCAAGCGCGCTACGCCGCAGAACATCGTCATCGGCGGCATCGCCGGCGCGGCGCCGCCGCTGCTCGGCTGGGCCGCGGTCACCGGCATGCGGGGCGATTGGGATTGGGCCCATGCGCTGTTGCTGGTGTTGATCATCTTCGTCTGGACGCCGCCGCATTTCTGGGCGCTGGCGATCTTCCGCCGCGCCGACTATGCGCGGGCGATGGTGCCGATGCTGCCGGTGACCCACGGCGTGGCCTACACCCGCTGGCAGATCCTGTTCTACACCATCCTGCTGGCGGTGGTGTCGGTGCTGCCCTGCGTGTTCGGCATGAGCGGCTACTTCTACCTGTTCGGCGTACTGGTGCTGGACGCGATGTTCCTCTACTACGCCTGGCGGCTGATGAACCCGCCGGACGAGTTGTACGCGATGAAGGTGTTCAACTACTCCATCGTGTATCTGATGGTGCTGTTCGCGTTCCTGATGATCGATCACTGGCTGCCGACCTCGCTGCAGCCGGCGCCCTTGTTCGAGTTGCAGCGCGCCGGTTGACCGGCGCGTCGGCCGCGCTCAGCGGCACCAGCGTTGCTGGCTGGCGTAGGCCTCCTGCAGGGCCGGCGAATCGCCGTCCTGGGCCATTTCCTCGATCTGGCGATTGAGCTCGCGACAGGGCGCGGCCGGGTCGCCGCCGCCGAACAGGCGGCCGAGCGAGCGCAGGACGCTCTGCGGCGAGCGTGGCGCGGCCATGCGGAAGCGTTCGACGCCGGCGCCCGGCAAGGCCGGCGCGGCGCGCGCGAACGGATCGCGCGCGGCGAAGCTCGGGCCGCGATCGGCCTGGCGGCGGGCTTGATCGACGAAGTCGGCCGACGGCCCGCTGGCCGTGGCGGACGCTGCGGCTGGAACCGCGGGCGCCGGAACCGGATCGATGGGGCCCGACGCGGGCGGCACGATGGCGCTTGCCGCGGCGGTCGAGCGCCGTGCCGGCGCTTGCGGCCGGCGCGGTTCGTTGCGGGCGGGCGTCGGTGGCGCGGGCGCACGCACGATCCAATACAGCTGGGTGTCGACCGCGGTCGCGATCGGCGGTGCGTGGCGCAGCAGCTTGTGCGCAGTCCAGGCCAGCAGCGCATGGACGATGACGACGGTGGCGCCCGCGACGAGGCGGTCGTGGCGATCCTTGCCTGGCGAATGCATGACGTCCTCGCGATGCAGTGCGAGGAGTGTAGATGCGAGTCCGGCGCCAACCCTGACTGGCGGCGAACCGGCGCGAAGCCGGCTCAGTCGGCGACGTCGTCGCCCGCGCCCGGCGCGGGCGCGGCGCGGCGGCGCGCGTAACGCGCGGCGACCTGGGCGCAGACCAGCAACTGGATCTGGTGGAACAGCATCACCGGCAACACGATCGCGCCCAGCGCCGGGCCGGCGAACAGCACCTTGGCCATCGGCACGCCGGTCGCCAGGCTCTTCTTCGAACCGCAGAACACGATCGCGATCTCGTCGCTGCGGTCGAAGCCGAGCCGGCGCGCGGCCATCGTCAGCGCGATCATCACCGCCGCCAGCAGCAGCGCGCAGATCGCCAGCAGCAGGTACACCGATTCCACCGGCGTGCTCTGCCACAGCCCGCTGCCCATCGACGCGGCGAATGCGGCATAGACCACCAGCAGCACCGTGCCCTGGTCGGTATAGCGCAGCAGCGCGCGCCGCCGCGCGACCCAGGCGCCGATCCACGGCCGCAACAGATGCCCGGCGACGAACGGCGCCAGCAACTGCAGCACGATCTTGCCGATCGCCTCGACCGGATCGGCCATGCCGCCGTGCGCACCGGCCAATGCGCTCATAAGCAACGGAGTCAGGAACACGCCGAGCAGGCTCGAGGCCGAGGCGCTGCAGACCGCAGCCGGGACATTGCCGCCGGCCATCGAGGTGAACGCGATCGAGGACTGCACGGTCGAGGGCAGACAGCACAGGAACAACAAGCCCAGGTACAGCTCCGGGGTCAATCCGCGCGTGGCCAGCGGCGTGAGCGCCAGGCCGAGCAGCGGGAACAGGACGAAGGTCGCGGCGAAGATCAGCAGATGCAGCCGCCAATGCGTCGCGCCGGCGCGAATCGCCTCGCGCGACAGGCGTGCGCCGTGGAGGAAGAACAGCGTCGCGATGGCGACGTCGGTGAAGCGATCCAGCGCCGCGGCCGGCGCGCCGCTCAGGGGCCAGGCCCAGGCCAGCGCGACGGCGGCGAGCAGGGCCAGGGTGAAGCGGTCGACGTGCAGGCGCATGGGGCCGGGATGGGGGATTCGGGATTGGCAGGGCGATCTTGCCGCGCCGGAGCGTGGTCGGGTGAGCCGATGCGCTGCGGAGCGCCGGCCGGTGTGGGGGCGGGGCGCGATGGAGCCCTGGCTTTCCGCGTTGGCGGGAGCGACGGTAGCTGGTCTGCGAAGGGGCGGCGGGAGTTAAGCGCTCAACCCTTTCCGTCCCGGCTTGCCGGCACGCGGGACGGCGCGCCGCGTCGCGTTAGAAGCCCCATCGCGGCCGCCGGGTTTGGCTGCATCGCTCCCGGTCGTCGTGCCCGCGCACGCGGGCATCCGGCGACTTCGGCGTCATGCCGCGATGGAGCCCCGGGCCCCCACTTTCGCGGGGACGACGCCAGGCGGCGAGGTGCGCCCATCGGACCGCGGGCCGCGCGTGGAAGGGCTCAGCAGGGGCGCACGCGTTCGGCGATTTCGGCGGCGCTGTCGGGAGTCACGTACCAGCGGCCCGGGTCCTCGTACTCGAAGTCGATCGCTACCTCCGCCGCTTCGCGGTTGATGCGCATGATGCAGACCCGCCACGGCGCCTTGCCGGCGACATGGGTGGCCCGGCGCAGTTGTTCCAGGCGGTTCTCGATCTCGGCGCCCGACGGCGTCAGCGCCTCGCCGGGCTGGCCCTTGTCGTAGCGAAAGCCGTTCAGGCGGCTGATGCCTTCGCCGTACCAGGCGATCAGGGCATAACCGTCCCAGGGCCGCTCGCCGGCCTTGGGGTCGACCACGATCAGGCGCGCGATCTCGCCGAGCAATTCGTCTCTGTTCATGTCCAGCCTTGGGCGTTCGGGTTAGGCGCGTGCTGCGATCAGCTCGTCCATCTGTTCGCTGTCGATCCGGTCGTACGTCTGTCCGGCGCGGTTGTCGAAGCTCACGCGCTGATCGTAAACCCTGCCGCCGTCGGCCGGGTCGATCACCTCATAGGAAATGCGAACCCGGTCCGGTCGGTCGGCGCCGCGCGGGTTCAGGTCGATGGCGATGCGCACCTCCATGCCCTGGTCGATCCAGGCCGCCCACTCGTTCTCCAAGGTCTTGTAGGCGCCCATGTTGAAGTTGCCGTTCTGCGGGAACAGGTTCTTCAGGCCCTGGTCGGTGACGAAACGATGACCGAACACATGACCGCCCTGATCGCCGTCGATGCCGCGGTCGGCGGCATCGCGCTGGGCCTGGGTCTCGGCGTCGCCGCGTTCGAGTTGGCTGAACACGGTGCGCAGAGTGGCTTCGGCGCGCACGGGCCGGCCTTGTTCGTCTACGGTCCAGCGTGCCTGGTTGACTTCGCCGCCGTCGGGATTGACCACGCGCGCATCGATCTCCTGGGTCTCGGCGGCGACGCGGCCGGCATAGGCCTCGCGCACCGCCGGACCGCTGCGCTCGTTCACCGCGCGGTCCAGGGTGTCGCCGAACGCGCTGCGCAATGCGTGCAGTTGCGAAGCGTCCAGGCGTTCGGCCAGGCCGTTGGCGAGGATCTCGCGCTCGGCCAGCGGCATCGCGTTCAGCGCTGCCGGGCCGAAGCCGGCAGCGGCGTCCGCCGCGGTCTCATCGCCGGACGGCCAAGCGCTCGGCGGCATCGGCGCATCGACGGAACGAAAGCTCAGCGGGTCGGTCATCGCCAGGGCCGGCAGCTCAGGTCGCCGCCGACCTTAGCGGCGCGGCGGCGCCGGGCCCAGTTAGGGAAAACCCCAGGCGCGCGGCGTTGGATGCCGGCGCAGCGACGCCGGGGCCGAGCGGTCGACAGCGGCTACCGGTCGCCTGCGCGTTCGCTCACTTCCCGCTATCGCCGATCAGGTGCTCCAGCCAGAACCGCATCGTCGCCGCACCGAAGAAATCGCTGTTGGCTTTTTTCTGGAAGCCGTGGCCTTCGTCGTCGAACATCAGGAACCACACCGGCTGGCCGTTGTCGCGCACCGCCTTCACGATCTGCTCGGCCTCGGTGTAGGGCACGCGCGGGTCGTTCTTGCCCTGGGCGACGAACAGCGGCGAGCGGATCTTGCCGGCGTTCTTCAGCGGCGAAATGCGGTCGAACACCGCCTTCATCTCCGGCACGCGCTCGTCGCCGTACTCGGCGCGGCGCAGGTCGCGGCGGTAGGACTCGGTGTTGTTGAGGAAGGTGGTGAAGTCGGAGATGCCGACCACGTCGACGCCGGCGCGGATGCGGTCGCTGTAGTGCATCAGCGAGGACAGCACCATGTAGCCGCCGTAGCTGCCGCCGTAGACGCCGACGCGCTGCGCGTCGAGCTCGGGCTGCTGTGCGATCCAGTCGAGCAGGGCGCCGATGTCCTTGACCGAATCCTCGCGCTTCTCGGCGTTGTCCAGGCCCAGATAGGTGCGCCCGTAACCGGAGGAGCCACGCACGTTTGGCACCAGCACCGCCACGCCGAGTTCGTTGGCGAGGAACTGAGCGGTGGCGCTGAAGCTCGGCATCGACTGCGCTTCCGGGCCGCCGTGGATCTGCACCACCACCGGCAGCTTCTTGCCGGCCGCCGTGTTGGCCGGCTTGTAGTAGAAGGCCGGAATCGTGCGCGGCCGGCCGTCGACCCGGTCGAAGGTCGGGTAGCGCACCAGGCTCGGGGCGACGAACTTCGACGCGTCCAGGCCGCCGACTTCGCTGCGGGTCCAGCGGCTCAGCTTGGCCGGCGCCAGATCGATCACGTAGACGTCGCTGGGCGAAGTCGCGGTATTGATCGACAACGCGATGCGGCGCCCGTCGGGCGAGAACTCGACCCCGCCGATCACCCCGACCGGCAGCTCGGGCAGGGCCACTTCGCGGTGCTCCGGCAGCGCCAGCACGCGCAGCTTGCCGATGCCGTCCTCGTTGCTGACCAGGGCCAGATGGCGGCCGTCGGCGGCGAGGGCGAGATTATCCACGTCCCAGGGAATGCCGGCGCTGAGCACTTCGAACTTGCCGCTCGCCGGCTCGTGCCGGCGCAGGGTGGCGAACTCCTGCGGCTTGCCATCGATGGGCTCGTCGGAGACGTAGTACACCGCGCGGCCGTCGCGGGAGAAACGGAAATGGTTGATCGCGGCCTTGCCGCCGTCGACCGGGAACATCTGCAGCTTGCCGGTCTGCAGATCGACCACGCCCGGATAGGACTCGGACGCGGACACGTACTTGATCACCAGCAGCTGCTTGCCGTCGGGCGAGAAATCCGAGGCGCTCCAACTGCCGCCTTCGGTCACCACCGTGCGCGGTTTGCGCGTGGCCAGGTCCATCACCCACACGTCGGTGTCCTTGCCGTTGCGCAAAGTGCTGCTGTAGGCCAGTTGCTTGCCGTCGTGGGAGAACAGCGGGCTGTCGTTGCGCGACTTGCCGTCGGTCAGCAGGGTGGTTTCGCGGCTGGCCAGGTCGAACCAGTACAACTGCCAGAACTCGTTGCCGCCGACGTCCTTGCCGAACACGAAGCCGTCGGCGCCGGCCGGCGCGGTGCCGAGGCTGCCGACCGGCTCGCGGTAGAAGGTCAGTTGCTCGCGCATGCCCAGCGGCTGGCAGACCCGGTGCGCCTGCACCGTCTCGGCGAAGCGGGTGCCGATCAGCAGGCAGCCTTCGCGGGTCCAGCCGCCGAGGCCGGCGCCGCGGGTGTTCTGGTAGCGGTTCAGGCGCTCCAGCAGCTCGGCCGGAATCTCCGGCAGATTCTCGCTGACCCGGTTGCCGTGTCGTTCGCGTTCGACCGCGGACGAAGGCTGGGCGTGGACGCCGGCGCAGGCCAGGGCCAGGGCGGTGACGGACAGAACGTGGCGCAGCGACATCGGCGGTCTCCCCTGAGCGAATCCGGTCGAGCGGATCCGAGCGCGCCGGGCCGCGGCGCGGCCGGCGGACAGCCGAGCTTAGCCCGGCGCCGCAGGCTCGTCGCTCTCCCGAAAGTCACGGGCGGCGCGGCGACCCGTTTGGCTTACAGTGCCGCGATCGGCGCCGGGAGCCGTTTGCAGGAAAGAGCGCCGCGTTCGCTGTGACGCGGCGGACAGGGACGAACGCGCCGCGCGACCGCGCGCGGCGCCATCAGGGAGGGGACATGATCGACCGCAGACGATTCCTGCTCGCGACCGCGGGCTGGCTGGCCGCGGCCTGCGCCGGCCGCGCGCGCGCCGGCGCGGACGCGTCGCCGGCCGCGGGGGCGTCGGTATGGGCGCCCTATTCGCAGGCGATGCCGATCGACGGCTGCGCCTTCCTCGGCAACGACGGCGGCGAGGCCGACGCGCCGTTGACGCCGGCGGTGATCGCCGACGTGCGCGACAGCGGTTTGCGCGCGCTGCAGGTCACGGTCGGGCCGGTGGCGCGCTACGAGAACGCCTACGAGTCCACGGTGCGCGATCTGGCTTACTGGGAGCGAGAGTTCGCCCGCCATCCCGACCTGCTGCTGCCGGTGCGCAACGCCGCCGACCTGCAGCGCGCTCATCGCGAGCGCAAGCTCGGCATCGTGTTCCAGTTCCAGGACAGCGCGCCGATCGGCGAGAAACTGGAGCGGGTCGACGATTTCCAGCGTCTGGGCGTGCGCACGGTGCAGCTGACCTACAACCTGCGCAACCTGGCCGGCGACGGCTGCATGGAACCCGGCGACGCCGGCCTGAGCCGGTTCGGCCAGCAGCTGATCGAGCGCCTCAACGAGCGTCGCCTGCTGCTCGACCTGGCCCACAGCGGGCGCCGCACCGCGCTGGAGGCGATCGCCGCGTCGAAGGCGCCGGTGCTGATCAGCCACACCGGCTGCGCCGCCCTGGTCGAGCGGCCGCGCAACAAGACCGACGCCGAGCTGCGTGCGGTGGCCGGAGGCGGCGGCGTGGTCGGGATCTATCTGATGCCGTTCCTGCGCGAGCAGGGACAGGCGACCGCGGCCGACGTGATCGCGCATCTGGAGCACGCGGTGCGCGTCTGCGGCGAGGACCATGTCGGCATCGGCACCGACAATGCGCTGTCGCCGGTGCGGCTCACCGAAGCCTACAAGCGCATGCACCGCGATACGGTGCGCGAGCGCCGGCGCCTGGGCGTGTCGGCGCCGGGCGAACACGAGGACGTGTACCTGTTCGTGCCCGAACTCAACCACGCCCGCCGCTTCGAACGCATCGCCGCCCTGCTGGCGCGACGCGGCCATTCCGACGCGCGCATCGGCAAGCTGCTGGGCGGCAATTTCGCCCGGGTGATGAGCGAGGTGTGGGGCTAGCGGCCATTGCAGGAGCGGCGTGAGCCGCGACCAACCGCAGCGGCGTGCGCAAGCGTTCGCGCCGAAGCCCGGATGGCCGGCATGAGCGGCCATGGCGATCCGAATGGCCGGGCTTCGGCCACTGCGCTTTCGATCATCGCTGCGGTTGGTCGCGGCTCACGCCGCTCCTACAGGAAAAAGCGGCGCGCCGTTCCTGCAGGAAGCGGGGTCGCTCAGGCCTTGGCCGTGGGCCGCGCCAGGCGCGCCTGCAGCAGCGACAGCAGCTCGCGTTTTTCGTCCTCGTTGAGGCCGGCTTCGCGCTGCTGGCTCTGCAGTTCGGCCAGGCGCTGCTCGACGGTCTGCTTGTCGAGCTGGGCGATCGCATCGAGGAATTCGCGCTGCAGGGTGTCGTCGCTGCCGGGCAGCGTCTGGCTGGCCAGCTTCTGCAGCGCGGCGGCCTGTTCGTGCTCGGCGAAGTGCTCGAGCAGGGCGCCGGTGCTGATTTCCGGCCGCTGCTGGACCAGGTCGACGATCGCGGTCAGCAGTTCGATGCCCGGCTGGCGCAGTTGGGCGAAGCGGTAGGGCGGCGCCAACGCCGCGGCCAGCGAGGGCTTCTGCAACACGATCGCGATCGCGCTGCGCACCAGCGAGCGCTTGGGCGTCGGCGCGGCGCGGCCGCCGCCGTGGGCGCGCTGCGCCGGCACATGCGTTTCCGGCGCGGCGGCGCGCGCGCCGACCCCGGTCAGCTCGGTCAGGCGCTGCTTCATCAGGTCGCCGAAGGCCCCGTCGGGAATCTGCGCCAGCAAGGGCTTGGCGCGCTCGGCCAGGCGGCCTTTGCCTTCCAGCGTGTTGAGATTGACGTCGGCGGCGAGCGTGTCGAACAGGAACTGCGACAGCGGCATCGCCTCGCGCAGGCGATGGTCGAAACCTTCGGCGCCTTCCTGGCGCACCAGGCTGTCGGGGTCCTCGCCGTCGGGCAGGAACAGGAAGAAGGCCTGGCGCCCGTCCTTCATCCGCGGCAGTACCGACTCCACCGCCTTCCAGGCCGCGCCGCGGCCGGCGCGGTCGCCGTCGAAGCAGAAGTAGACGTCGGCGGCATTGCGGAACAGCAGCTCGGCGTGATCGGGCGTGGTCGCCGTGCCCAGCGTCGCCACCGCGGTGTCGACGCC
Source organism: Lysobacter firmicutimachus (assembly GCF_037027445.1). Lineage (NCBI taxonomy): Bacteria > Pseudomonadati > Pseudomonadota > Gammaproteobacteria > Lysobacterales > Lysobacteraceae > Lysobacter > Lysobacter firmicutimachus. Next base: position 4,679,176 of record NZ_JBANDL010000002.1, on the reverse strand, counting down.
GTGCTGGAACAGCGCGATCACGTCCATATAGCCTTCGACCACGATCAGGCGCGGGATCTTGTTGTGCGCCTGGCGCACCTGCCACAGCCCGTACAGCTCGCGGCCCTTGTGGAACAGCGGGGTTTCCGGCGAGTTGAGGTACTTGGGGCCGTCTTCCTTGTCGAGCACGCGGCCGCCGAACGCGATCACCCGGCCGCGGCGGTCGTGGATCGGGAACATCACCCGGTCGCGGAACTTGTCGTACACGCGGCCGCTTTCGTTCTTGGAGAACAGGCCGGCGCGTTCGAGCAGCTTCATCCGCCGCTCATCGGTGCCGAGCGCGTCGCGCAGACCGTTGAAGCCGTCCGGCGCGTAGCCGATGCCAAAGCGGTCGCGGATGTCGATGCTGACCCCGCGCGCGTCGAGATAGCCCTGGGCCTTGCCGCTGGCCGCGTACTGGCGCAGGAAGAAGCGCTGCGCCGCCTCGACCGCGGTGTACAGGTCCTGGGTGTCGGAATCCTGGTTGCGCGAGCGGGTGTCGCGCGGAACTTCCACGCCGATCCGCTTGGCCAGCTCGTCGACCGCGTCGAGGAACTCGAGCCGGTCGTAGTTCATCAGGAAGCTGATCGCGGTGCCGTGCGCGCCGCAGCCGAAGCAGTGATAGAACTGCTTGGTCGGCGAAACCCAGAACGAAGGCGAGCGTTCGTCGTGGAACGGGCAGCGCGCCGAATACTCCTTGCCCTGCCGCTTCAGCGGCACGCGCGAGCCGACCACCTCGACGATGTCGGTGCGGGCGAGGAGGTCGTCGATGAAGCCGTCGGGAATGCGCGCCATGCCGGGGCGCCCGGGCATCGGGCGCGATCGCTGCTTGATGGATCGGCGCCTAGGATGCCATGCGCGGCGTCGGCGGGGCGTGGCCGGGTGCGGCCGCTGGCTCAGGCCGATGCGGCGGCGCGCGCCTCGCTCAGGCGCCGGCGCAGCCGTGCGCGTTCCTCCAGCGTCGCGGTGATCAGCGCGCCGAGCAGGAACACCACGGCGCAGTAGTACATCCATACCAGCATCACCACCAGGCCGCCGGCCGGGCCGTAGGCGCTGCCGAGGCTGGCCTGGCCTAGGTACAGGCCGATCGCGCTGCGGCCGAGCATGAACATGGCCGCGGTCAGGGCGCCGCCGAGCAGGGCGCGGCGGCGGCCGACCGGCCGGTCCGGCAGCCAGCGGTACATGGCGGCGAAGACCAGCGCGTAGAGCAGGAACGAGACGACGCCGGCGACCAGCGGCAGCAGGTCGGGCAGGTAGGCGATCAGCAGCTGCAGCGCCGCCTGCACCGCCATCGACACCACCAGCAGGAAGCCGACGCTGATCGCCATGCCGAACGAGAGCAGGCGCTTGCGCAGCCAGGCCAAGACCCCGCCCAGGCGCTGGGCGTCGCTGCGGAACACCCGGTTCAGCGCCGCCTGCAACTGGCCGAACACCGCCGAGGCGCCGACCAGCAGCGCCAGCACGCCGAAGCCGGCGGCCAGCGACCCGGTGTCGGGCCGGTGTTCGGCATTGGCGACGATCAGCCGCGCCGTGCCCTCGACTTCGCTGCCGACCAATTGGCCGATCTGGCGGAAGAATTCTTCCTGCGCCGAGGGATACAGCGCCGTGGTCAGCCACAGCAGCAACAGCACCAGCGGCGCCAGCGACAGCAGGGTGTAGAACGACAGCGCCGCGGCCAGGGCCAGCAGGTCGTACTCGAAGAAGCGCTCCAGCAACTGCGCCGGCGCACTGCGCTGCAGCCGCGCCTGCAGGGCGCTGATGCGCTCGGCCGGGGCGTCGGAGTCGGAAGGCGGCGCGGGCGGGCTGGGGTCGGGGGACATGCGGCCGAAGAGGGCGACGCGTGCGGCGTCGCCCTCAGTATGCCGGGGTCGGCTCAGGCGGGCGTGGCGGCGATGCTCAGGCGCGTGCCTGCGCCGCGTTCAGTCGCAGCGGCGGTCGCGATGGTAGTCGTGACGGCCGACGCCGTCGTGACGACCGCTGTGCAGACAGCAATTCTCTTGAACCTCCGTGCCGAACCGCAGGGGCAGAGGTCGTTGCGGCCCAGCTTCTCGACCAGTTCCTTGTCGCCGTGGACGAAGCGGCGGCCGCGGCCGACCTGAGTTTCGGAGGGATAGCCCTGGCGACGCTTGCGGGTGAGCTCAACCGCGGGCGCGGTCTCGAAAGCAGTCGGGGCGGGCGCGATGGCGCAGTTTCATGGGACACCTCCTGATGTGCGGCCAGAGAATCGCTCGTGGCCGGTGAAGGACGCCGCCGTGGGCGGCGTCCGGGTCCTGCGGCCGCGCGCGAAGGCGCGGCGGGTTGTGCGGCGACGGCTGCTCAGCCGGCCAGGCGCTGCTTGGCCAGGGCGGAAACCTGGCCCATGTCGGCCTTGCCGGCCAGCTTGGCCTTGAGCGGGCCCATCAGCTTGCCCAGGTCGGCCGGCGCGCTCGCGCCGACCTCGGCGATGACCGCGTCGACCACGGCCAGGATCTCGGCCTCGCCCAGCTTGGCCGGCAGATAGCGTTCGATCACGGTGATTTCGTCGCGCTCGACCTGGGCCAGGTCCTCGCGGGCCGCCGCCTGGTACTGGCTGACCGAGTCGCGGCGCTGCTTGACCATCTTGTCGAGCACCGCGATCACCGCGGTGTCGTCCAGCTCGATGCGCTCGTCGACTTCCTTCTGCTTGAGCGCGGCGTTGATCAGGCGGATCACGCCCAGGGACTGCTTGTCGCCGCTCTTCATCGCGGCCTTCATGTCTTCGGTGAGGCGTTGTTTGAGGCTCATGGGCGGGGATTCGGGATGGGGGATTGGCAGGGGCGGGCGAAGGAACGGGAGGCTGCGGGCTTTGCGAATCCCGACTCTCCCATCCCGTCATCCCGGCTGGAAACGCAAAAAGCCGGCGGCGCCCGAGGCGCGGCCGGCTTCTTGCTCGCTACGCGCGCGCATCGACCCGAGGCCGAGCGGCGCGGAACGGGCGATCAGTACAGGCGCTGACGCTTGGTAACGTCGCGCGAAGCGCGGCGAGCCTGACGCTTCACCGCAGCCGCGGCCTTGCGCTTGCGTTCCTGCGTCGGCTTTTCGTAGAACTCGCGCTTGCGGGTCTCGGCCAGAACGCCGGCCTTCTCGCAGGTGCGCTTGAAGCGGCGCAGGGCAAATTCGAAAGGCTCGTTTTCGCGGACTTTGACGCTGGGCATACGTTATCTCGTTAGGGAACCGGCCCGGGCAGACCGGGAGAGCCGCGCATTATAGCGACGGTCCTGCGGAAGGTGCAACATACACCCCCATGAACGCGACATTCTCCCAGAAAACGGCGGCCGGCGGGGTGCTCCGATGAAGGTCCTCGGCATCGAGACCAGCTGCGACGAGACCGGCGTCGCCGTCTACGACACCCGGGCCGGGCTGCGCGCCCATGCCCTCTACAGCCAGATCGCCCTGCACGCCGAATACGGCGGGGTGGTGCCGGAGTTGGCCAGTCGCGACCACGTGCGCAAGCTGCTGCCGCTGATCCGCCAGACCCTGGCCGAATCGGACCTGCGCCCGCAAGACCTGGACGGGGTGGCCTACACCGCCGGCCCGGGCCTGGTCGGCGCCCTGCTGGTCGGGGCCGGGGTCGCCCGCGCCTTGGCCTGGGCCCTGGACGTGCCGGCGGTGGCCATCCACCACATGGAAGGCCACCTGCTGGCGCCGCTGATGGAGGACGACCCGCTGGGCCGGCCGCAACCGCCGTTCGTGGCCCTGCTGGTGTCCGGCGGCCACACCCAACTGGTCGCGGTCGACGCCATCGGCCGCTACCGCCTGCTCGGCGAGACCCTGGACGACGCTGCCGGCGAGGCCTTCGACAAGACCGCCAAGCTGATGGGATTGCCGTATCCGGGGGGACCGCAATTGGCCGCCCAGGCCGAGCTCGGCGTGCCGGGCCGGTTCAAGTTCGCCCGGCCGATGACCGACCGGCCCGGCCTGGACTTCAGCTTCAGCGGACTCAAGACCCAGGTCCTGCTGGCCTGGCAGAACAGCGACCGCAGCGACCAGACCCGCGCCGACATCGCCCGCGGCTTCGAAGACGCGGTGGTCGACACCCTGGCGATCAAGTGCCAGCGCGCCCTCGACGCGGCCGGCTGCGACACCCTGGTGGTCGCCGGCGGCGTCGGCGCCAACCGCCGCCTGCGCGCCAAGCTGGCGGCGATGGCGGAAAAGCGCGGCGGCCGGGTCTGCTTCCCGCGCCCGGCCTTCTGCACCGACAACGGCGCGATGATCGCCTACGCCGGCGCACTGCGCCTGGAAGCCGGCCAGCACGAGGACGCCGCGGTCAAGGTGACGCCGCGCTGGGACATGGCGTTATTGCGGGAGGTCTGAGGGGCCGGGATTGGGGATTGGGGATTGGCAAGAGCGGGTCCGCGAATGGCTGGCGCCTTGCCCGTTCCCCGCCTTTGCCAATCCTCAATCACCAATCCCCGCTACACCGCCTACCATGGCCCCGCTTCTACCAATCCCAATCCCCAATCCCGAATCCCCGCCCCCATGGACCACGTCTTCATCGAAGGCCTCGAGCTCGAGGCCGTGATCGGCATTTACGATTGGGAACGCAAGATCCGTCAGCCGCTGGTGTTCGATCTGGAAATGGACTTCGACAACCGGGTGCCGGCGGCCAGCGACGCGATCGGCGATACCCTGGACTACAAGGCGATCAGCGACCGTATCGCGCAGTACGTGGGGCAGTCGCAGTTCGGTCTGGTCGAGACGCTGGCCGAGCGGGTCGCGGCGATCGTGATCGAGGAATTCGGGGTGAGCCGGGTACGGCTCAAGCTGACCAAGCCCAGCGCGATCCGCGGCGCGCGCGGGGTGGGAGTGCGCATCGAGCGCTCGCGCGCGGCGTGAGGCGCGTGCGCTGAGCGATCGCGCAGGGTGGTCCGGAGCCGGCCGTGCGCGACGCGCGCAGCGCCGGCGTGGCGGCCCCGTTCCGTTCTCGGCCGATCTTGCGAACGGCCGCATGAGGGGGGGGGCGTGGGTGCGGCGTTCGGCATCGGCGCGCCGGCGTGCAATCCCGACTTCCCGGCCGGCCTTGCGGTCGCCGGCCCGCCGCACGCGCTGCCGTGCCTCCGGCCCGCAAGGCGATCGTTTGCCGGGGCCGTCGACGGCCCCTCTTGCGCATCGCCGCGCCAGGTTCGACGATGCGGCGGGGAATTCGTAGGGGAAGAACGATGTTCGACAAACTTTCGCGCAGCTGGGAGCTGGTCAAGGCCAGCGCCGCGGTGTTGCGTTCGGATCGGGAGCTGATGCTGTTCCCGGTGATTTCGGCGATCTGCGTGCTGGTGGTGCTGGCCACCTTCCTGATCCCGGTGGTGGTCATGGACGCGTTCGCCGACGGCTTCGGCGCCGGCGCGGCGGTGCTGACGTTCGCGTTCTATTTCTGCCAGTACTTCGTGATCATCTTCTGCAACTGCGCCCTGGTCAGCGGCGCGATGATCCGGCTGGAGGGCGGCAACCCGACCCTGGCCGACGGTTTCCGCGCCGCGACCGCGCGGCTGGGCTCGATCGCCGGCTACGCCGCCATCGCCGCGACCGTCGGCATGATCCTGCAGGCGCTCAAGGATCGCGACAACAACTTCATCGTGCGCCTGATCGGCAGCGCGCTCGGCGCGGCCTGGACCATGGCCACTTTCCTGGTGGTGCCGGTGCTGGTGGCCGAGGACATCGGCCCGGTCGACGCGGTCAAGCGCAGTGTCGCGCTGTTCAAGCGCACCTGGGGCGAAAGCGCCGCCGGCATGGTCGGCATCGGCTTCGCCTTCGCCGCGATCATGGTCGGCACCGGCCTGGCCGGCTTCGGCCTGGCCTGGCTGCTGGGCCTGGTGTCGTCGGCGCTGGCGGTACTGGTCGGCGCGCTGACCGTACTCGCCCTGCTCGCGCTGGCGGTGTACCAGAGCGCGCTCGGCGGAGTGTATTCGGCCGCGTTGTACCGCTACGCCAACGAAGGCGAGCTGCCGGCCGGCTTCGAGGGCCTGCAGCTGGAAAGCGCGCTGGTCCGGCGCTGAGCGCGCTGCCTGTAAGGGCGGCGCGAACCGCGGCGAACCGAAGAGACGTTCCAAAGCGCGCTAGCCGCAGTCCGGACAGTCGGATCGTGCGGATTGCGCCGTTTGCCCGGTCTGCGGCCGCAGCGCCGATATAAACCGCTGCGACTGTCGCGGCTCACGCCGCTCCTGCAGCGGGGCGGCGGTCGCGCGGATGGGCCGCGGGCCGTATCCTGACGGCCCGCTTGCCGTGCGCCCGTGCGCGCCCCGAATCACGTGAATTCCTTCGATCTGCCCACTCCCGACGCCGATGCGCTGGCGCACAGCGCGCGCCTGTCCGCCCTGATCCATGAGCAGATCGCCGCTCATGGCGGCGCGATCCCGTTCTCGCGCTTCATGGAGCTGGCCTTGTACGCGCCGGGTCTGGGCTACTACAGCGCCGGCGCGAGCAAGTTCGGTGCCGAGGGCGATTTCGTCACCGCGCCCGAACTGGGGCCGGTGTTCGCCGCCTGCGTCGCCGAAGCGGTGGCGCCGGTGCTGCGGCAGATCGGTCCGCAGGCGCGGTTCCTCGAGTTGGGCGGCGGCACCGGCGCGTTCGCCGAAGTGGTGCTCAAGCGCTTGCTCGAACTCGACGCGCTGCCCGATCGCTACGCCATCCTCGAACCCAGCGCGCAACTGCGCCACCGGCAGCGCGAGCGCCTGCGCGAACGCTTGGTGCCGCCGGTGTTCGACTTGCTGGAATGGCCGGACGGCCCGTTCGGCGACGAGTGGGACGGCGTGTTGTTCGCCAACGAAGTGATCGACGCGCTGCCGACGCCGCGTTTCGCGATCCGCAACGAGGAAGTGTTCGAGGAGTACGTGGTCGCCGACGGCGAGGGCTTCGCCCGCACGCTGCGCCCGGCCGACGATTTCCTCGCCAACGCCGTGCGGCTGGCCGAGCGCCGGCTGGAGCGGCCGCTGGCCGAGGGCTATCGCTCGGAACTGCTGCCGCAGTTGCCGTATTGGATCCAGGCCGTGTCCGGCGGTCTGCGCCGCGGCGCGATGTTGTTCGTCGACTACGGTTATCCGCGCAGCGAGTACTACGCGCCCGAGCGCGCCGACGGCACCTTGCGCGCCTACTACCGCCATCGCGTCCACGGCGAGCCGCTGCTGTGGCCGGGGTTGCAGGACCTCACCGCCTCGGTCGATTTCACCGCCCTGGTCGAGGCCGGCGTGGCCGCTGGCTTCGATCTGGCGGGCTACTGCAATCAGGCCAGCTTCCTGCTCGGCAATGGCCTGGCCGGCGTGCTGGAAAGGATCGAGCGCATCGCCGATCCGGTCGAGAAGCAGCGTCGCCTCGATGAGGTCAAGCGCCTGACCCTGCCCAGCGAAATGGGCGAGCGTTTCCAGGTGATGGGCTTCGAGAAGGAGGTCGAGTTCGGCGTCGCCTTTCTCGCCGGCGACCTGAGCTTCCGCCTGTGAGCGTCCTGCGCGAATTCCGCCGGCCCGCGCTGTGGTGCGCGCTGGGCGCGGCGATGGTGCTGGCGGTGGTCGGCGCGACCTTGCTGCCCGCGCACGACTTGCCGCCCACGCCGTTCTCCGGCTTCGACAAGATCGAGCACTTCTCCGCCTATGCGGCGATGTCGGTCTACGCCGGCATGCTGTTCGCGCGCCGCCGCGCCCAGGCGGTCGCCGCTGCGGCGCTGATCGCGCTCGGCGTGGCGCTGGAGTTCGCCCAGGCCGGCCTGACCCAGTCGCGTACCGGCGACGTCGTCGATGCGCTCGCCAACAGCCTGGGCGCGCTGTTCGGCCTGTTGCTGGCGGCGACGCCGATCGCCGGCTGGTTGCAGCGCCTGGACCGCCGTCTGGCGCCGCGCGCCGGGTAAGGGCGGTGGCGCGGGTTTTGCGCAGTTTTCCCTGTTCAGTGCGTCGAGAGCACACATCCCCCTGAACCATGGATGAGCCTCGCGCCAGTAAGGCGAGGCTTGTCACAGTGCCAAGGTCGGCAAGGTCACGTGGCGACTTGCGCAAAGGTTAAAAACTTGTGAGGCTCCACCGCGGGCTGATCCGGCCTGCCCGTCCCTCGCAAGGAACCCCTTTCATGTCCGTAGCGCACCGCAACCGTCTGGCCATGGCCGTGGCCACCGCCATGGCCGCCACCCTGCTGGCCCCTTCCGCTTTCGCCCAGGACCCTGCGCCGGCGCCCAGCCGCGAAGCGACGACCCTCGATGCGGTCCAGGTCACCGGTTCGCGCGTGCGCGGCCGTGCCGCCGAAGACACCGCGGCGCCGGTGGACGTGATCGGCCAGGAAGAACTGACCGCGACCGGCGCGACCGAGATCGGCCAGATCCTGCAGATGCTGGAGCCCTCGTTCAATTTCTCCCGCACCTTCGTCAGCGACGGCACCGACATCCTGCGTCCGGCGACCCTGCGCTCGCTGGGTCCCGACCAAGTGCTGGTGCTGGTCAACGGCAAGCGCCGCCATCAGCAGGCGCTGGTCAACGTGCAGCAGACCATCGGCCGCGGCTCGGCCGGCACCGACATCAACGCGATCCCGCTGTCGGCGATCGAACGCATCGAAGTGCTGCGCGACGGCGCCGCCGCGCAGTACGGTTCCGACGCGATCTCGGGCGTGATCAACATCATCCTCAAGAAGCAGACCGAGGAGACCCAGCTCTCGTTCCAGGCCGGCCAGTACTACGCCGGCGACGGCGAGAACTACTCGGCCTCGGTCAACCACGGCTTCAAGCTCGGCGGCGACGGCGGTTACCTCAATCTGTCGCTGGAATACCGCGACCGCGCCGAGACCAACCGGGCCGGCCCGGACAGCCTGCGCGTGAACCCGCCGCGGGTGACCCAGCGCCTGGGCGACGCCGACGCGACCGACGCCTACTTCTGGTTCAACGGCGGCCTGCCGGTCGGCACCGGCGAGCTGTACTGGTTCGGCGGCCTGTCGCGTCGCGAAGGCGACTCCTCCGGCTTCTTCCGCAGCGCCGGCGACAACCGCACGGTGCCGGCGCTGTACCCGAACGGCTTCCTGCCCAACATCCTGACCACGGTCGACGACCACTCGCTGGCGGTCGGCTACAAGGCGCCGATCAACGACAACTGGGACTGGGACGTCTCGATCAACCGCGGCCGCAGCAAGTTCGGCTTCGAAGAGAGCAACTCGGTCAACGTCAGCTGGTGGTACGAGCCCAAGCCGGGCGGCGGCATCTACGCGGCCTCGCCGACCAAGGCCGACACCGGCACCCTGCAGGCCGACCAGACCACCTTCAACCTGGACTTCCGCGGCACGCTCAAGGGCTTCAACGACAACCCGCTGTACCTGGGCACCGGCCTGGAATACCGCAAGGACGACTACCAGATCCGCCCCGGCGCGCCGGTGACCTACACCTACGGCCGCAACAACGACCGCTCGATTCCGATCCTCGGCCAGGCCGGCGAGACCGCGCAGCCGGGCATGCAGGGCTTCCCGGGCTTCTCGCCGAACGAAGCGGTCGACGACGGCCGCCACAACTACGCCGTCTACCTCGATCTGGAAACCAACCTGACCGAGCGCTTCCTGCTCGGCGGCGCGATCCGCTACGAGGACTACTCCGACTTCGGCAACACCACCACCGGCAAGCTGTCGGCGCGCTTTGACGCCAGCGACGCGTTCGCGGTGCGCGGCACGGTATCGACCGGCTTCCGCGCGCCGGGCGTGCAGCAGCTGTTCTACAGCCAGCGTTCGACCAACCTCAACGCCGCCGGCGAGCTGACCGACACCCTGACCGCGCGCCAGGACAGCGCGGTGACCCGCGCCTTCGGCATCGAGCCGCTCAAGGAAGAAACCTCCAAGAGCGCATCGGTCGGCTTCGTGCTCAAGCCCAACGACCGCTTCTCGCTGACCCTGGACGTGTTCCGCATCGACATCGACGACCGGATCATCTTCTCCAGCAACATCCAGCCCGAGGCGGTCGGCAACAACGGCCTGCCGTGCGCGGCCAACAACGCCAACTGCCCGATCCGCGCCATCCTCGATCCGATCGGCGTCGGCCAGGTGCTGTTCTTCACCAACGCCATCGACACCCGCACCACCGGCGTCGACCTGGTCGCCAACCACAACACCGAGTTCGCCGGCGGCTCCAAGCTCAATCTGACCGCGCTGGTCCACTTCAACAAGACCGAAGTCAAGTCGCGCCGCTCGCAGTCGGCGATCCTGCCGCCGAACGTGCTGTTCGACGACACCCAGGTGACCCTGATCGAGGAAGGCCAGCCGCGCTCGCACCACGTGCTGCAGGGCGTGTACGAGGTCGGCGCCTGGGAATGGACCGCGCGCGCCAACTACTACGGCTCGGTCGCCGGCGAAGGCTTTACCCCGGGCGTCAAGCAGCGTTGGGGCGGCAAGTGGCTGGGCGATCTGGCGGTGCGCTACAAGTTCAGCGACCAGCTCAGCCTGACCGTTGGCGGCAACAACATCTTCGACACCTATCCCGACAAGTGGGACAAGGTCAGCGGCGCGCCGTTCCCGCAGCTGGGCTTCAAGTACGGCTGGGAAACCCTGCCGTTCGGCATGAACGGCGGCAGCTACTACGCGCGGATCGATTACCGCTTCTGATCGCGCAAGACCGTCGCACCGAAGCCGCCGCGCTCACCCGCGGCGGCTTTTTTGATCGGCCCCCTGTAGGAGCGGCGTAAGCCGCGACCACCGCAGCGACGTTCGAAAGCGCGGCCTCCGAAGCCCGAAGCTGCGGACGAGACGCTCGCGACCACCGCGGCGGTGGTCGCGGCTACGCCGCTCCTACAGGGGCTGGTCGGCCTTGCGCTGGGCGGCGATGGCTTCGATGCGGGCGCGGCGCATGGCTTCGCCGACCGCCGGCCCGCTGAGGCCGGGCGCCAGGTCGCTGGCGCGCACGGCCAGCGCGGCACGCAAGGCCGCAACCAGGGCCGCGCCCTGCGGATAGGGCTGGTCCTCCAGGCCCAGGCGGCCGCGCTTGTCGGCTTCGCAGGCCAGGCTCATCTGCTCGATCCGCTTCGGATTGCGCAAGCCGTCGCAACGCGCGATCAGTTCGTACACGCTGCGGGGACGCAGTTCGGCCAGACGATGCACGTTGAGGTGTTCGCGGCAGACCGCTTCGGCCAGCAGGCGGTGCTCGGTCGGAATCTTGAGCCGCGCGCACAGCTGCGCCAGCGGTTCCAGCCCGGCGTGCTCGTGGTTGTGGTGGCGCGGCAGCCGTTCGGCCGGGGTCAAGGCCTTGCCCAGGTCGTGGGTCAGCGCGGCGAAGCCGATCACGTCGTCGCCGGGCGCCAGCCGCGCGGCCATGTCCATCACCATCTCGGTGTGCACGCCGGTGTCGACCTCGGGGTGGTACTCCGGCCGTTGCGGCACGCCGTACAGCGCTTCGACTTCGGGCAGCACCGCACCGAGCGCGCCGGCCTGATGCAGGGTGCGCACGAACGCCGACGGCTGCGCGCAGGCCAGGGCGCGGCGCAGTTCCTGCCAGACCCGTTCGGCGACCAGCTCGGCGAGTTCTCCGGATTCGGCCATGCGCCGCATCAGCGCGATCGTTTCCGGCGCCACCTGGAAACCGTGCGCGGCGAAGCGGGCCATGAAGCGCGCCGCGCGCAGCACCCGCAGCGGGTCTTCGGCGAAGGCCGGTCCGACGTGGCGCAGCACCCGCCGCTCGATGTCGCGCGCGCCGCCATAGGGGTCGACCAGGCGGCCGTCCTCGGCGCGGGCGATGGCGTTGATGGTGAAATCGCGCCGGCCCAAGTCCTCTTCCAGGCTCACCGAGGGATCGGCGTCGACGACGAAACCGCGGTAGCCGCGGCCGGACTTGCGCTCGGTCCGGGCAAGCGCGTACTCCTCGCCGCTGTCCGGATGCAGGAACACCGGAAAGTCTTTGCCCACCGCCTTGAAGCCCGCGGCCAGCATCGCCTCCGGCGTTTCGCCGACCACCACGTAATCGCGATCCCCGGCCGGCAGGCCGAGCAAGGCATCGCGGACCGCGCCGCCGACGAGATAGGTTTTCATGCTTGGGACGGGGATTCGGGATTGGGGATCCGGGATGGGTAAAAGCGGGGCGGCGATGCGTGTCGCCTCGCTGGGGCGGGGGCGGATTCGTCGGAGTTGTTCAGTTGCGGGAGCCTTTGCTCTTGCCAATCCCGAATCCCCAATCCCGAATCCCGGCTCTTCAGCGCGGCGAATTCTGCGCCAGCAGGGCGATGATGTCTTCGGCGCCGGCGCTGCGGCCGAGGTGGCGCACGATCGGGTTCGCTTGTCCGGACACCCATAGCCGCAGTTCCGCTTCCAGGTCGAAATGGCCGGCGGTCTCCAGCGAGAACATGACGATGCTGCGGTAGGGCAGGCTGAGGAACTCGGTCTTGCGCCCGGTCACGCCCTGCTTGTCGACCAGGATCAGGCGCCGGTCGGTGAATACGATCAGGTCGCGGATCTCGCCGAACGCGCGCTGCACGGTCTCGCCCGGCGCCAGCAGCGGGGCGAAGTCGTCGTTGACTTTGTCGGCGGATTTGGCCCCGGCGTGGCCGAGCAGGGTGTCGAGCAGGCCCATGGCGCATTCCCTTCGCGTGAGATGGCTCCATCCTAGCGCAGCGCTGCGGCGCTGGTAGGAGCGGCGTGAGACGCGACCGCTGCAGCGGTGCGCGCGAGCGTAGCGCCCGAAGACCCGCGGCGCATGGAGCGGTATTGTCCGAACGTCCGGGCTTCGGCGACAACGCTGCCGATCGCCTCTGCGGCGGTCGCGGCTTAGGCCGCTGCTACAGGGGCCAGGCCGAGAATCTCGGGCAACTTCGGCAGCACCGGCGTCGGTTCGACGCCGAGCTTGAGCAGGCCGTTCTCGACGCTGGTCGAATCGGTCTGCAGCGAGCGCCAGTTGTCGCGGCTGATCGGCTTGCCCGGCAGGTGCTCGCCGACCTCGGCCTGCAGTTTGCCCAGCGCATCCGGCAGCGGCAGCACCAGACGCAGGCGGCCGCGCGCGCGCGCGGTGGCGCGCACGATCTCGCCCAGGGTCAGCACGTCCGGGCCGACCAGGTTGTAGCTGCGGCCGATGTGCTGGTCGTCGTTCAGCGCGTTGGCGAACGCCTGGACGACGTCGCCGATCCACACCGGCTGGAAGCGCGCGCCGGCGCGGCCGATCGGTAGCGCCGGCGCATAGCGCAGCAACTGATCGAAGCGGCAGAACAGGCCGTCGCCGGGGCCGGCGATCACCGACGGCCGGAACAGGGTCCAGTCGAGCTTGCTCGCGCGCACCCGCTGTTCGGCGCGGCCGCGCGATTCCAGGTAATGGCTCTGGCCGGTGCCGGCATTGAGCGCGCTCATCTGCAGCAGGCGCTGGACGCCCATGTCGCGCATCGCCTCGATCAGGGCGTCGAGCAGTTCGACGAACACGTGCTCGAAGCCGGCGCCGCTGTCGCCGCGCTCGTTGAGGATGCCGACCAGGTTGACCACCGCGTCGACGTCGTCGAGCACGGCGCGCAGGAAATCCGGATTGCCGACGTCGCCTTCGATCAGGCTGGCGTCGCGCGACAGCAGGCGCTTCTTGGCCGGCTCGACGCCGCGGCTGAGCACGGTGATGCGGCAGCGTTCGCGCAGCAGACGCTCGACCAGATGCCGGCCGACGAAGCCGGTGCCGCCGAGGACCAGGACGTGACGGCGCGCCATCGCGGCCTCACTCGCCTTCGGCGCTTGCCGCGGCCGCCGCCGGCGCCGCGGCGATCGGTTCGGCCGGACAGACGAAGGCCTTGCGCTTGCCGTCGACCACGCCGCGCAGGCGGTCGCCGACGTTCATCGCGTCGCCGTTGAGGCGCCAGTCGTAGATCACGCTGAAGGCGAGCACGCGCGCCACGTACTCGCGGGTCTCCTTGTAGCTGATGGTCTCGATCCAGAACTCCGGCTCCATGCCCGGGCGCTGCGACTGCCAGCGCGCCAGCGGCGCCGGGCCGGCGTTGTAGCCGGCCATGGCGAAGTAGGGCTGGCCGCCGTACTTGTCGAGCAATTGGCGCAGGTAGGCGGTGCCGAGCACGATGTTGGTGTCGGAGTCGTACAGGCTGGCGGCGCCGCCCCAGGGCAGGCCCAGGCTCTTGGCCACCTGCGCGCCGGTGCCGGGCAGCACCTGCATCAGCCCCATCGCGTTGGCGCCGGAGCGCGCCTTGGGATTGAACACGCTTTCGGCGCGGATCTCGGCCGCGACCCAGGCCGGGTCGATGCGGTTGGCGGCGGCCTCGCGGCGGATGGTGTCGCCGTGGTGCAGCGGGAAGCGCAAGTAGTACAGGCGCTGTTCCTGCGGCGTCTTGTTGAGCGAGAACACCGCGCGGTCGAACCATTGGTAGCCCTGCGCGACCTCGATCGCCAGGCGGCGCTGGGTGTCGTCGAAGCGGCTCAGCGCCTCGTCCCATTCGCGCACCGCCCAGCCGCTGCGGTCGATCTGGAACAGGCCCATCGCGCGCATCACCGCGCCGTCGCGGGCGACCGCGGTCTTGGCGGCGAGGCTGTCGGTCGGCTGCACCGGGCACAGTGCGTAGGGCGCGCCGAGCCGGTCGGCGGACAGGAAGCCGTGGAAGTCGGTCTTGCGCGCGGCTTCGCCGTACAGCCGCGCGGCGGTGGCCTTGTCGCCGGCGCGCTCGCTGAGCCGCGCCTCGAAGAACTGCCAGCGCGACTCGCCGCGCTGCTTGGCGCCCATCTTGCGGATCGCCGCCAGCGCAGCCGCCCAGTCCGAGCGCGCCATCGCCTCGCGCGCGCGCCACTCGTGCAGGCGCTCGTCGTAGGACACCTCCGGCACGGCGTTGAGCCGGCGCGCGGATTCGGGATCGTAGGAAGCCACCGACCACAGTGCGGTCTGGTACAGCACCCGGCCGCGGTCTTCGTCGCTGAAGTTCAGCGCGCCGGCGTATTTGGGCAGTTGCGCTTCGGCGCTGGCCGGCTGCGCCTTGGCCAGCTTGGCCAGGCCATAGGAGGCGATCTTGCGGCTGCGCTCGGTCTTGGGCCACGCGAGCGCGCGCTCGTTGACGTTGTCCAGGAACGCGGCGTAGTCGTTGGCCTGGGCCTGCTCGGCGGCGGGCAGGCCGCGCGCGGCCGCACGCATCACCGCCGGCTGCCACTCCGCAGCCGCGGCCTCGATGCGTTCCCAGCGCAGCTCCGGCGAAAGACCGCCGCGTGCGGCCAACACCGCGAACGGCGCATCGCAGCCGTCGGGCAGCGACTTGCCGCTGCTGCGCCAGATCGCCTGCGCTTCGCGGTTCCAGGCCGCGTCGGCCCGGCCCAGCGCCTGGCGCGCGTTCAATTCGGCGCAGCGCAGGGCCACGCTGCGTTCCTTGCCGCCGGTGCTGCGCGGGGTCCAGGCGGCGAGGAAGCTCGGCCAATCTTCGCGGCGCGCGGTCGCGGCCAGCCAGATCTCGCGGAAGGCGTCGCCGGAGGCTTCCTTGCCGCGACGGGCGAGGAAGTCGGCGGCCTGGCCGTTGTTGACCGCATCGATGTTGCGGCGCAGGTTCGCGTATTCGATCCAGCCGTACAGCGGATGGCGGGACAGATCGGCGTACTGGCCGGCATCGAAACCGCCGCGCTCGGCCGCTTCCAGCGCTGCGCGCACGCGCGGCAACTGCGGATCGGCCGCCGGCGCCGGCAGCGGATTGGCGATCGCGCGCGGCTTGACCGGCGTGCCCGCGGGGCTCGGCGCCGAGGCCGTGGTCTGGGCGCAGGCGGTGGTGGCGAGGGCCGCGACGAACGCGGCGACGGCGAGGCGGAGAGGGCGCGGGAGCATCGCCGGACTATAGCCCACAGCGGATGAATGCCTTATGTGAACACACCTGCGATGCGCACGGATTGCTATCGCCGTCGCGCTCGCCGTGTCCGCGCCGCGCGCACGGTCGCCAGCGCGCGGGACGGCGTGCAGAATGCGGCCTTCGCGTCGGAAACGTAATCCGGCGGCGCGATCGACGACCCGCGCCGATGCCGTTCCGGCGTCGGGTCCCGGCGAATCGTCCCGATGGGAGTGCATGCATGGCGGTATGGCTGGTGTTTCTCGCGCTCGGCGCCGTCGCGGGCGTACTCGCCGGCCTGCTCGGCGTCGGCGGCGGTCTGGTGCTGGTCGCGGCCCTGGCCTGGATCGCGCCATGGATGGGCATTCCGCAGGAAGCCGCCATGCACACCGCCCTGGCCAGCTCGCTGGCCAGCATCGTGCTCACCGCGACCGCTTCGGCGCGCGCCCACGCCAAGCGCGGCAGCGTGATGTGGCCGACGGTGCGCTGGATGGTGCCGGGGCTGCTGCTCGGCGGCTGGCTCGGCAGCCTGGTCGCGGTGCGCATCGACGGCGACTGGCTGCGCCTGATCGTCGCCGGCTACTGCCTGATCGCCGCGGCCCAGCTGCTGTTCGGCAAGAACCGCGCCGCGCTCGCCGACGGTGCGCCGCCGCCGCAGGGACTGCCCTTGTCGGCGGCGGGCGTCGGCATCGGCGCGGTGTCGGCGGTGGTCGGCATCGGCGGCGGCAGCATGACCGTGCCGCTGCTGGTCTGGCGCGGCGTCGCGCCGGTGCGCGCGGTCGGCACCTCGTCGGCCTGCGGCGTGGCGATCGGCCTGGCCAGCGCGGTGGGCTATGCGCTCAACGCCCCGGCCGGCGCGTTGCCGGCGCACGCGATCGGCTACGTCTACCTGCCCGCGGCGATCGGCGTCGCGCTGGCCTCGGTGCTGGCCGCGCCCTACGGCACCCGGCTCGCACACCGCCTGCACGGCGACACCCTCAAGCGCGTGTTCGCCGGCTTCCTGATCCTGGTCGCGGTCAGCCTGCTGCTGGGCGGCTGAGCCGGCGTCGGCGCGGCCGCGGCGCGCGCGGGCCGCACGAGGACGCCCGTCCCCGGGCCGGGCTGAACGGGCGACTGCACGACGCCGTATCGACCGTGCGTCCGTTGCCGGCGTCGAATCCCGGCCGAAACTGGGACCGGTTTGGCAAGACCCTCCTGTTTGCGCCTTGTGGCGGATTCACAGATTGTTTACAACCTCTCGATGCCTTCCGACCGATCGGACGGCGTGCCAATAGCCAGCAGAGCTAAGTCACATAACTTGAGGGAGAGAGAGTCGATGAAAGTGTCGCGTCGCCATGCCCTGGCGAAAGCCATCCAGTTGTCCCTGTTGATCGCACTGCCCGGGTTCGCCGCAGCCCAGGACGCCGCTCCCGCCAAGGACGCCACCACGCTCGACACGGTCCAGGTGACCGGCACCCGTATCAAGAAGGCCGAGATCGAAAGCCAGGTCCCGGTCCAGACCCTGACCCGCGACGACATCGAACGCACCGGCCTGACCTCGATCGGCGACGTGGTGCAGGAACTCACCGGCGCCGGCTCGGCGCTCAACACCAAGTTCAACTCCTCGGGCAACTTCGGCTTCTCGCCGAACGGCGACGGCATCGGCGCCGGCTCGGCCCAGGTCGACCTGCGCCACCTCGGCCCCAAGCGCGTGCTGGTCCTGGTCGACGGCATGCGCTGGGTCAACGAGTCCTCCGCCTCGGGCGTGGGCGCGGCGACCGACCTCAACACCATTCCGCTGGCCATCGTCGAGCGCATCGAAGTGCTCGAGGACGGCGCGTCCTCGCTGTACGGTTCCGACGCCATCGCCGGCGTGGTCAACATCATCACCCGGCGCAACTTCGAAGGCGGCCAGGTCACCCTCAACTACGGTCAGTACGGCAAGGGCGACGGCGAGCTGCAGGGCGTCGACCTGGCCTACGGCTTCAACACCGACAAGGCCAATCTGTTCCTCGGCCTGAGCTACGTCGACCAGGATCCGGTGTTCTCGCGCGACCGCGCGCTGTCGCGCGTGCCGGTGCCCGGCCTGGGCGTGGAGACCGGCAGCTCGGCGACCCCGAACGGCCGCTTCATCATCACCCCGCCGACCGCCAGCACCGCCTGCCCGCTGACCGACACCGACGACGATCCGAGCACCCCGCCGATCCCGTTCTGCAACATCACCACGCCCAACGGCAGCAGCTTCCCCAACGGCGTGCGCTACCCGCAGGACTTCATTCCGTTCACCGGCGCGAACCGCTACAACTTCGCCCGCGAGAACATGCTGCTGACGCCGTCCAAGCGCACCGGCGCCTTCGCCCAGTTCCGCTATCACTTCAACGACAACGTCCAGGCCTACGTCAAGGCGCTGTACAACCGTCGCGAATCGGTCAACCAGGCCGCGCCGGAACCGCTGTTCCTCGGCCTCGACGCCGGCACCGGCAACATCTGGTCCGAGCACATCACCATCTCGCGCCTGAATCCGTTCAACCCGTTCGGCTTCGACCTGACCACCGAGGGCGCCAACCCGAACCTGGTCCTGCTCGGCCGCCGTCCGGTCGAGGGCGGCCCGCGCATCTTCGAGCAGCAGGTCGACACCCAATACATCGCCGCGGGCGTGGAAGGCAGCTTCGACGCCGGCGACCGCACCTACTTCTGGGACGTCAACTTCGCCAGCAACAAGAACGAGGCCGACCAGACCAACCGCGGCAGCTACAACATCCGCAACATCAACATCGCCCTCGGCGATCCGGCGGTGTGCGCTGCGACCCCGGGCTGCGTGCCGCTGAATCTGTTCGGCGGTCCGGGCACGATCACCCCGCAGATGCTGAGCTGGATCAGCCCGATCGTGCGCGACCGCAGCGAGCAGAAGCTGCAGACCTTCACCGCCAACCTGTCGGGCGACCTGTTCGACCTGTGGGCCGGCCCGCTGTCGTTCGCGGCCGGTTACGAGTACCGCAAGTACGAAGGCTTCTACCGCCCCGATCCGATCACCGTCGCCGGCTTCTACAACGGCACCCAGTCGCTGCCGACTAAGGGCGAGTACGACGTCAACGAAGCCTATGTCGAGCTGAACCTGCCGCTGATCAAGGAAGGTTCGTTCGGCAAGAGCCTGGACCTGAGCCTGGCCGGCCGCTATTCGGATTACTCGACCTTCGGCGGCCAGTTCACGCCGAAGTACGGTCTGCGCTGGCAAGTCGCCGACGAGTTCCTGCTGCGCACCACCTACGCCGAAGGCTTCCGCGCGCCGTCGATCGGCGAACTGTTCGGTTCGGCCAGCCGCGCCGACCTGCAGCTCAGCGATCCCTGCCTGATCTCGATCACCGGCGCGCCGCCGACCGGCAACCGCGCCAACTGCGCCGCGCTCGGCGTGCCGGCCGGCGCGACCCAGGCCAACAGCCAGATCTCGGTGCAGACCGGCGGCAACCCGGACCTGGAGCCGGAAACCGCGCGCAGCTTCACCGCCGGCTTCGTCTACAGCCCGGCCTGGGCCGCGGGCGTGCCGTGGTCGGACAAGTTCGACTTCGAAGTCACCTACTACCGCCATTCGCTGGAAGGCGCAGTGCAGGCGATCGACGCCCAGACCCAGCTCAACCTGTGCGTGCAGACCCTCGACCCGACCTACTGCAACGGCATCACCCGTTCCAGTGTCGGCGGCATCAACTCGTTCGAGAACAAGCTGACCAACCTGGGTTCGATCAAGACCTCCGGCTGGGACATGGACGTCTTCTGGACCCTGCCGGAAACCTCGTGGGGCCAGTTCAAGCTCAGCTGGCAGAACACCTGGGTGACCCAGTACGACGCGGTCGGCGCCGCCGGCCAGGTGCAGCCGCGCAAGCCGGGCGTGGAAGTCAACGACAGCGCGATTCCGGAGTGGACCTCCAACGCCACCGTGTCGTGGAAGCGCAACGCCTGGAACGCCTCGTGGACCATCCGCCACATCTCCGAGCTCGACGAAATCTGCCAGGCCTCGGCGCTGGACTCGCCGTACTGCGACGACTCGGTGACCGGCGAGAACAAGCTCGATGCGATCACCTACCACGACCTGCAGGTGGGATATCACATCGACTGGCTGAAGGGGCTGCAGATCACCGGCGGCGTCAACAACCTGTTCGACAAGGATCCGCCGGTGTGCCTGTCGTGCTCGCTCAACGGCTACGACGCGTCCACCTACGACATCCCGGGCGGCCGCTTCTTCTACCTGCGCGCGGACCTGCGCTTCTGATCGCGGCTCGGTTGATAGACCCGATCGCGGCGTAGCTCGCTACCCGCAGCAACCCGAACGGCCGGTGGGCGACCACCGGCCGTTTCGTTTGTGCCGCCGCTTGAGTAGAACCCGAAGGGGACAGGCATAGGGTATGAGCGACGCGAGTCGCGACGCGTAGCCGCGGTCTCGCGCCGTCGCCTCTGTAGGAGCGGCGTGAGCCGCGACGCGTTGTTCCGATTGCGCCGTCGCCGCGAGATCGCGGTCGTGGCTTGCGCCGCTCCTTACCCCTAAAGCCGTCTGTCGCTTCGGTGGCGACGATGACGGTGTTGGTTCTGCGCGCTCCCGGTCGCGGCTTATGACCGGAGGAAATCCCCGTGGGACGCCGCTCCTACAGGCGGGTCGACGTCTCGGTCCCGATCGGGCGGCGCTCGGTCGGGGGTAGGAGCGACGCGAGTCGCGACCGCGTAGCCGCGATCTCGCGCCGTGGCCTCTGTAGGAGCGGCGTGAGCCGCGACGCGCTACTGCCGATTGCGCCGTCGCCGCGGGGTCGCGTTCGCGGCTTGCGCCGCTCCTGCTCTGAAGCGCGGGGGCTTCAGCGCAACGCGCTTTCCGGGACGTCGAGTTCCAGCGACAGGGCGAGGTGGTCGGACTGCGCGGCTGGCACGGCGCGGGCGCCGGCGAAGCTGAGGCCGTCGCCGAGCAGGATGTGGTCGATCGCGCGCTGCGGGCGCCAGCTGGGGAAGGTGGCCAGCGGTTCGCTGGGCGGCTGCAGGCGAGTGTTGCGGAACAGGGTCTGCATTTCCGGGCGATCCGGCGAGCAGTTGAAGTCGCCCATCAGCACCGCGTGCGGGTGGTCGTGCAGCAGTTCGGCGATGAAGGCCAGTTGGCTGGCGCGCGAGCCGGAGCCGAGCGAAAGGTGGGCGACGGCGACGGTGAGGCCGTCGTCGTCCTGGCCGTAATGGGCGATCAGCACGCCGCGGCCGGAAATGCGGCCGGGCAGGGGATGGTCGACGACTTCGCGCGGTTCGAGCTTGCTGAGCAGGCCGTTGGCGCTGGAGGCGACGCTGCCGACGCGCCGGTTCGGCTGGTGGCTCCAGTACTCGAAGCCGGCGCGCTGGGCCAGGTAGTGGGTCTGGTTGGTGAAGCCCGAACGCAGACTGCCCGGATCGCTTTCGTTGAGGCCGACGATGTCGTGCTCGCCGGCCAACTGGGCGATCGTGTCGAGGCTGCCGCGCTTGTTGCCGGCGGGCAGCACGTGCGACCAGCTGCGCGTCGCGTAATCGCTGTAGCGGCGCGTGCTGGAGCCGGCCTGGATGTTCGCGCTGAGCAGGCGCAGCCGGCGTGTGGTCATGCCAGGTCCCTGAGCTGCGGGCCGATCAGCCCTTGGCCGGAGCCGCCGGGGCGGCCGCCGCGGCCGGCGCCGGAGCGGAGGCGCCGTCGGCCGGCGCTGCCGGTGCGGCGGCCGGGGCCTGCATCGCGGCGCGTTCGCGCGCGACCAGGTGATCGGCGACGCGCAGCATGTCGGCGAAGCCCTTCTCGGTGGTGACCAGGTACTTGCCGTTGATCACCAGCGAGGGGCTGGCGCTGACGCCGGAGCGCTGCATGAACTGCTCGGCGCGCTTGAGCTTGGCGTTGATCGCGAAGCTGTTCATGGTGCCGATGAAGTCGGCCGGCTTGGCGCCGTACTTGGCGTAGAAGTCGCCGAACTGTTGGTCGGTCACGCTCTGGTAGGGGAGGGTCTGCTCGATGTGCACGGCGCGGAACATCGCCTCGTGGGTCTTCTCCAGCAGGCCCAGGGTCTGGGCGGTGTAGAAGGCCTTGGCGAACGGGATCGGGTTGCCGCCGAACGGGCCGGCGACCGGGGTGAACTTCACGTCCGCGGTCTGCTTCTTGCGCCAATCCAGCAGCTGCGGCTCGAACTGAGCGCAGTGCGGGCAGGTGTAGCTGAACACTTCGGCGACTTCGATCTTGCCGGCGACCGGCTCGTAGGCCTGGCCGGCGGGGATTTCCTGGAAGTCGGTGCCGGCGACCGGGGCCGGGCCGGACGGCGGGGTGGCGACGGCGGCCGGCTGGATCGCCGGTTCTTCCGGGGCGGCCGGCGCGGCCGGGGCGCTGTCGGCCGCCGGTGCGGCGGCGTCGGCCATCGGCGCGCTCGGGGCTGCGGCGGTGTCGGCCGGGGTTTCGGTCTTGTTGCAGGCCGCCAGCGCGACCAGCGCGGTCAGCATCAGCGGAAACCGGGACAGCGAAGCCATGCGTGAATTCATCGATGGAGTCTCCACAAAGCGATCGGAATGCGATCAGTCGAAGGGGCGGGCGCGCGCCGGTGCGTCGCGGCTCCGCCGGGAACGGCCGCCAGGATAGCGGCCGTCATGGGCGAGCGGGAGTGCAGGCCGGGTTCAGCGCTTGCCCGCGGTGGCGCGCTCGCGCGCGATCAGATGGTCGGCGACGCGCAGCATGTCGTCGAAGCCCTTCTGGGTGGTGATGCGGTACTTGCCGGCGACCACCATCGACGGGGTGCCGTCGACGCCGCTGGCCATGATGAAGGCCTTGGCCTTTTCCATCGCCTGGTTCGTGGCCGGACCGGCCATGCCGGCGGCGAAGGCCTGGGCGTTGGCGCCGAACTTGGCGTAGAAGGCGGCGATCTCGGCCGGGGTGGCGTTCTGGATCGGCAGGCTGCGCTGCTCGTGCAGGGCCTTGAACACCGCCTCGTGGGTCTTGCCCAGCAGCTTCATCGACTGCGCGGTGTAGAAGGCCTGCGCGTACGGGGTCCAGTAGCCGCCCCACGGCGCGGCCAGCGGAACGAAGCTGACGTCGGCCGGCTGCTTGGCGCGCCAGGCCGCGACCTGCGGCTCGAAGTGGGCGCAGTGCGGGCAGGTGTAGCCGAACACCTCGACCACTTCGACCTTGCCCTTGGCCGGCGCGAACGGCTTGCCGCCTTCGATCACGACGTAGTCGACGCCGATCTCCGGCGCAGGGCCGGCCGGGGTGCCGGCCTTGGGCGCGGCGGCGGCGGCGAAGGGAAGGGCGGCGAGCAACAGCAGGGCGGCCAAGCGCAGTTTCATCGGTGATCTCGTCGGTGGTGGCTCGCGGCGAACGGCGCTCGTCGCGGGGCAGGGCGGACATAAAAAACGCCGGCGCTAAGGATAACGGCCGGCGTCTCAACCAGGAGTGTCGGAATGGACCGGCGCGGCGGCACGGAAGTTCCCGCGTTGCGCAAAGTGACCGGGGTCACGCTCGGCGCGGCGGCCGCGGAAACGAAAACGCCGGCCTGTCGCCAGGCCGGCGTCGGATCGCGTTGCGCGTGCGGTTCAGCCCTTGGCGGGCGGCGCCGGCGCGGCGGCCGGGGTTGCGGCGGGCGCCGCCGCCGGGGCCGGCGCTGCCGCCGGCGTGGCCGGCTTGGCGGCCGGAGCCGGCGCCTGAGCGGCGGCCACGTCGTCGGCGCGCGGGTGCAGGCCCTGCAGGTAGCTGGACAGCGAACCGATTTCCTCGTCGGTCAGCTGCTTGGCCACGCTGGCCATGATGTTGAACAGGTGCGGGTCCTTCTGCGCCGTGGTGCCGGCGCGGTATTCCTCCAGCCGGCGCTGCGAGTAGGCCGCCTGCTGGCCGGCGATGTGCGGATAGGCCGGGCCGGGATTGCCGGCGCCGCCGGGGCCATGGCAGGCCATGCAGGCCGGGATGCCGCGGGCCTTGTCGCCGGAGCGGAACAGCTGCTCGCCGACCTGGTAGAACTTCTTGTCCTTGTTCGGACCGGCCGCGATCACGGTGTCGTCGGCGACGCCGGCGCCGGACTTCTGGGTCGCGAAATAGGCGCCCAGGTCGCGCGCGTCCTGGTCGCTGAGCGCGTCGGCGTAAGGCTTCATCGCCGCGGCCATGCCGGTGTTGCGCTCGCCGCTCTTGAACAGGGCGATCTGGTGCGCGATGTAGCGCTCGCTCTGGCCGGCCAGGCGCGGGTACTGCGGATCGGTCGGGTTGCCGTCGAGGCCGTGGCAGGCGGCGCAGGTGCCGGCCTTGGTCGCGCCCGCCTTGACGTCGCCCCACACCGGCTTCGGGCTGCCGGACAACGGCGCGGTCTGGACCGGTTCCTTGTCGGGAATCGGGGTGACCGTGGTCTGTGCATACGCAACGGCGGCAGCCGCGAGGGCGACGAGGCCGACGAGGCCGAAGACGCGGGCTTGGCTCATGTAGCTGGGCTCCGAACTACTGGCTTGCTGCGGGATGGGCTGGCGGACGGCTGGC
This sequence comes from Lysobacter firmicutimachus, assembly GCF_037027445.1. Lineage (NCBI taxonomy): Bacteria > Pseudomonadati > Pseudomonadota > Gammaproteobacteria > Lysobacterales > Lysobacteraceae > Lysobacter > Lysobacter firmicutimachus. Next base: position 4,654,978 of record NZ_JBANDL010000002.1, on the reverse strand, counting down.
GCCCGGCGCGGCACGCGCGCCGGAACCTCGGAATTATCAGGGTCGGCCCGGACCGGGTCAACGCGGGTTCAGGCGCCGGCGGCGCGCCGAGGCGCCGGCGCATGCGATCCTAGTGCGATGACCAATCACCTCGCCCGTGCCCGCTACCTGCTGTCGGCGCACAACCACAAGCAATTGCCGCCCGACGGCGGCTACGAGGTCGCGTTCGCCGGCCGCTCCAACGCCGGCAAGTCCAGCGCGCTCAACGCCCTGTGCCAGCAGAACGCGCTGGCGCGCGTGTCCAAGACCCCGGGCCGCACCCAGCAATTGGTGTTCTTCGACGTCAGCCCGCCTTATCGTGGCCCCGAGCCGGCGCCGGAACCGGACCGGTTCCTGGTCGACCTGCCGGGCTACGGCTACGCCAAGGTGCCGCAGAACCTGCAGGCGCACTGGCAGGCGTTTCTCGACCGTTACTTCGAAACCCGCCAGGCGCTGCGCGGCCTGGTGGTGGTGATGGACATCCGCCATCCGCTCAAGGACTACGACCGGCACATGATCGGCTATGCCGCCGGCCGCGGCCTGCCCGCGCACGCGCTGCTGACCAAGGCCGACAAGCTCGGTCGCGGCCAGCAACAGCAGCAGCTGATGGCGGTGCGCAAGGAACTGCAGTCCGCGTTCGGCGACACGGTCAGCGTGCAGACCTTCTCCGGCGAGTCCAAGCAGGGCGTGGACGAAGCGCGCGCGGTGGTGATGGGCTGGCTGGGGTTGAACGAAGCGCCCGCCGAGGCGGCGCCCGCGCCCTGAGCGCCGTCGGCGTGCCCGCGCGCGGCGCTCAACCCGGCGCGCGCGCCACGTACACGCCGTAGCCCGGCAGTCGCAGGCGGCCGGCCTCGACCGTGCCGGACGGCAGGCCGTGACCTTCGTCGACGCTCCAGGCCGCGCGTTCGCCGAGTTCCAGCGCGACCGGGGCGGGGCCGAGGTTGAACGCCAGCAGCATCGCCTGCGGGCCCTCGCCACGGACGAAGGCCAGCACCGGTTCGGGCGTGTCGAGGAAGGCGATCGCGCCCTGCAGCAGCGCCGGATGGCGCTTGCGCCAGGCGAGAAAGCGGCGCAGGCGCTGCAGCGGCGAGTCCGGATCGCGCTCCTGCGCGGCCACGTCGAGGCCGCGGTGCGCATCGGCGATCGGCAGCCAGGGCGTCGCTTCGCTGAAGCCGGCCAGTGCGCTCGCGTCCCACGGCATCGGGGTGCGGCAGCCGTCGCGGCCCTTGAAGGTCGGCCAGAACGCGATGCTGAACGGGTCGCGCAGGGCCTCGAACGGCAGTTCGGCTTCCGGCAGGCCGAGTTCCTCGCCCTGATACATGCATACCGAGCCGCGCAGCGAGCAGGTCAGCGCGCTGAGCATGCTGGCGAACTCCGGCGGCGTCCCGCCGCGGCCCCAGCGCGACACCACGCGTTGCACGTCGTGGTTGGAAATCGCCCAGCAGGGCCAGCCTTCGCGCATGGCGGACTGCAGGGTCTGGGCGGTGCCGCGGATGTGCGCCGCCGAATAGTCGTCGGTCAACAACTCGAAGCTGTAGCCCATGTGCAGGCGGCCGTGGCGCGTGTACTCGTCCATGGTCGCGATCGAGTCTTCCGAGGAGATCTCGCCCAGCGACACTGCGCCCGGGTAACGGTCCAGCAAGGCGCGCAGGTCGGCGAGGAAGTCCAGGTTCTCGGGCTGGTTGTTGTTGTAATAGTGATACTGGAACGCGTAGGGATTGTCCGCGCTGAAACCGCGCCCGACCCGGAGTTCCGGCGGCTTGGGCGGGTTGTCGCGCAGTTGCGCGTCATGGAAGCAGAAGTTGATCGCGTCCAGGCGCAGGCCGTCGACGCCGCGGTCGAGCCAGAAGCGCACGTTGTCCAGCACCGCCGCGCGCACCGCCGGGTTGTGGAAATTGAGGTCCGGCTGCGAGGACAGGAAGTTGTGCAGGTAGTACTGCTGGCGGCGCGGTTCCCAGCGCCAGGCCACGCCGCCGAACAGCGACATCCAGTTGTTCGGCGCGGTGCCGTCGGCACGCGCGTCGGCCCAGACGTACCAGTCGGCGTAGTCGTTGTCGCGGCTTTCGCGACTGCGCTGGAACCACTCGTGCTGGTCGGAGGTGTGGCTGAGCACCTGGTCGATCATCACCCTCAGGCCCAGCGCATGCGCCTTGGCCAGCAGCCGGTCGAAATCCTCCAATTGCCCGAACAGCGGATCGACGGCGCGATAATCGGCGATGTCGTAGCCGAAGTCGGCCATCGGCGACTTGAAGAACGGCGAGATCCAGATCGCATCGACGCCGAGGCCGGCGACATAGTCGAGCTTGTCGATGATGCCGGGCAGGTCGCCGACGCCGTCGCCGCTGAGGTCGCGGAAGCTGCGCGGGTAGATCTGGTAGATGACCGCGCCGCGCCACCATGCGTCGTTGCGTTGGGCGGCGGCGGTCGGAAGGCTGGCGGCTGGCAAGAGAAACCCCTGATGGTGTGCGGTCGGCGTGCTGCATCGCCGCGATGCGCGGCAGCTTACCGCCGCCGGTTGCGGGCGCCGTCGCAACTGCATACGTATTCATGGGAGCGCGGCCGGAAGAACTGCGACATGAATGCGACTGCCCGCCATGAATACGTATGCAGAACCCGCTGCGCGGCGAGCGGCTTGCCTAACATGCGCTCGGACCGAGGGCGCACGCATCGCCCCGGCGGACGCAGCGCGACGACAGTGCGCGCGCGCCACGACACACAGCGCTTCTGGAGGGGAGCATGTCGACACTCAAGCCGGCTACGCCGCAATCGCAATTCAACCGCCACCTGCTGACCGCGGCCCTGGCTTCGCTCGGGCTGTGCAGTTCGTGGACGGTGTGGGCCGCCGACGCTCCCGCGCCGCAGGACGCGCCGGCCGCCGCCGCGCCGACCGAGCCCTCGACCGCCGCGCACGAACTCGACGCGGTCCAGGTCACCGGCAACCGCCGCGTGCAGTCGATCCAGAAGTACGCCGGCACGATCCAGTCGTTCAGCGGCGAGGACCTGACCAAGCTCGGCATCAACACCGATTTCCGCAACCTGCAGGCGGTGGTGCCCGGCCTGCAGATCACCCGCCAGGAAGGCAAGTACGAGATCTTCCTGCGCGGCATCGGCGCGGCCGACTCGGACTTCTCCTCCGATCCGTCGGTGGCGACCTACTACAACGGCATCTACCTGCCGCGTCCGCGCTCGATCGGGCCGATGTTCTTCGACGTCGACCGGATCGAGGTCAACAAGGGCCCGCAGGGCACGGTGCGCGGCCGCAACGCCACCGGCGGCTCGATCAACGTGATCTCCAAGCGCCCCGAGCTCGGCGTGACCAGCGGCGGGCTGAAGGTCGGCGCCGGCAACCACGATTTCACCACCGCCGAGGGCGTGCTCAACCTGCCGATCGGCGAAACCTTCGCCCTGCGTGCGGCGCTGTTCGACGAGGAGCGCTCGTCCTACATCGACAACGGCTATCCCAAATCGCTGTTCGGCGCCGAGGGCCCGGGCGCGATCGACAATCAGGCCCTGCGCCTGTCGGCGCTGTGGGAGCCGAACGACAAGTTCTCGGCTTACGTGATGCTGGACAAGGTCACCGAGCGCGGCACCGGCGACCCGGGCCTGTTCGCCGAACGCGGCCTCGCCGCCGGCTACGACATCGACGACCTGTCCGATCCGTTCCGCCAGTACTTCCGCACCCAGGGCAAGACCACCAACGACATCGAGGGCGTCGCGGCGACCTTCACCTACGCGTTCAACGACGCGGTGTCGGTGGAGTTCAACACCTCCTACCGCAAGTACGACTTCTACAACCGCAACGCCTCGCGCGAGTGGCAGCTGGGCCCGGTGTACCCGGGCTCGGACCGCGAGGCTTACCACAACCCCGAACGCCTGGCCTGGTACGACACCTTCTATCAGGCCGACAAGTCCAGCTCGACCATCAACGAACTGCGCTTCTTCGGCGACACCGGCAAGCTGATCTGGTCGGCGGGCCTGTTCAACTACGAAGAGAAGTACGACTACGTGTCCTGGGACGTCGGCAACGGCTACTTCGGCGATTGCGACTGGTGGCGTCCGGGCACGATCTGCGGTTGGCAGGACGGCCTGGGCGGCGAGAACCGCGGCGACAATTCCAAGGTCGAATCCAATGCGGTGTACGGCGACTTCAGCTTCGCCGCGACCGATTCGCTGCGCCTGATCGGCGGCGTGCGCTACACCCGCGACAAGAAGATCGCGCGCGAATCGAACCTGAAGTACCAGTTCGTGATTCCGGAAGGCCTGTTCCAGCAATTCACCGGCCAGCCGGTCAATACCGCCACCAACCCCTACACCACCGGCCTGGTGCTGGGCTCGCCGGGCTTCCGCCTGGCCGCGCCGGGCGGGCGTCCGGGCGGCGATCCCAGCGTATGCACCGGCTGGACCCCGGCCGAACTGCGCTGCGACCCGGGCGCCAACACGCTCGACTACTTCCTCGGCGGCTTCGCCGGCTTCGGCGTCGACGACAACTGGGCCCAGTTCCTGCGCCAGAACCGCGACCAGATCCAGGTCATCGCGCGCTCGGACTTCCCCGGCGGCCGGAGCGAGGACGTGTACAAGGACAGCTACGTCGACTGGCGGGTCGGCTTCGAATACGACCTCTCGCCGCAGGTAATGCTGTACGGCACCGTGTCCACCGGCACCCGATCCGGCGGCATCAATCGGCCGCTGTCGCTCAACGACGGCACCGCGCTGGCGCCGACCTTCGAGCCGGAAGAGCTGACCTCGTACGAGGCCGGCATCAAGGGCGACTACGTCTGGGGCGAAACGCCGGTGCGTTTGAATGCGTCGGTGTTCTACTACGACTACCAGAACAAGGTGCTGCAGAACCTGATCGACGTGCCGGCGCCGACGCCGACCAACCCGAACGCGACCAGCCGCCAGGTGTTCAACGACAACGCCGCCAACGCCAGCGTGCTCGGCCTGGAACTGGAAGGCCGGGTCGGCCTGCCGTACGGCTTCGACCTGGGCTACAACTTCACCTACCTGGATGCGACCTTCGACGACTCCAAGGTGCTGGACACGCGCTCCGGCGGGCTCGGCCTGATCGTGCCGCTGGACGGCAACCGCCTGCCGAACACCTCCAAGTACAACGCCAATGTCAGCTTGTCGCAGACCATCGACATCGGCCGCGGCGCGTTGAGTTCGTTCGACTGGACGGTCAACCTGACCTATCGCTCCGACTACTACCTGACCGCGTTCAACAGCCGCGGCTTCGGTCTGGACGCGGCCGGCAACGTGATCGAAGTTCCGCTCGCCGACATGGCCTTCAACAACGGCTCCAACCCGGCCGCCGGCGGCGGCCCGGCCAGCGGCCTGGCGATGCGCGACGACGTCGACGGCTTCCTGACGGTCAATGTGTCGGCCGGCCTGAACTTCGGCAGCGACAACCAGTTCCGCATCGACGGCTTCGTCTCCAACCTCACCGACGAGGTCTATTCGGGCAAGGGCTTCATCAACAACGCCACCAACATCCGTTACTTGAATACGCCGCGGATGTACGGGATCCGGTTCTCGTCGCAGTTCTGACCGGATAAGAGCAAGGCAAAGGCGAATCCCCCGGCCCCCTTTTTCAAAAGGGGAGCCGGATGCGGACGCTCGGGGTGCGACGTGGTGTGATCGACGTCGCCGCCCTGCTTGTCGCCCCCCCTTTGACAAAGGGGGGATCGAGGGGGATTTGCTTTTGACCCGGCCTCGTCCGTCCGGCGCGGTTGTCCCAACCCGCTTCATGCCAGTATCCAAGCCATGACCGATCGCCACGACGCTCCGTCCCGCAAGCCGCAGCTGTCGTTCTGGCAGATCTGGAACATGTGCTTCGGCTTCCTCGGCATCCAGTTCGGCTTCGCCCTGCAGAACGCCAACGTCAGCCGGATCTTCCAGACCCTCGGCGCGGCCATCGACGACATCCCGATGCTGTGGATCGCCGCGCCGCTGACCGGCCTGATCGTGCAGCCGATCGTCGGCTATCTGTCCGACCGCACCTGGAGCCCGAGCCTGGGCCGGCGGCGTCCGTATTTCCTGATCGGCGCGGTGCTGGCCTCGCTGGCCTTGCTGGCGATGCCCAACGCGCCGTTCCTGTGGATCGCGGCCGGCCTGCTGTGGGTGCTGGACGCGTCGATCAACATCTCGATGGAGCCGTTCCGCGCGTTCGTCGGCGATCAGCTGCCGCCGCGCCAGCGCCCCACCGGCTATGCGATGCAAAGCTTTTTCATCGGCGTCGGCTCGGTGGTCGCCAGCGCGCTGCCCTACGTGCTGGCGCACTACGGCGTCGCCAATACCGCCATGCCCGGCGAGGTGCCCGACACGGTGCGCTACGCCTTCTACGCCGGCGGCGCGGTGCTGCTGCTGTCGGTGGGCTGGACGGTGCTGAGCACGCGCGAGTATCCGCCCGAGCAACTGGCCGAGTACGACGAAGCGCCGCCGGCGCCGCCGCATCCGCCGCGCGACCGGGTGCGTTGCCTGCTGCTCGGCGCGGCCTGGGTCACGGTCGGCGCGATCCTGGCCGTGGCGATCTCGATGGCCGCGCTGGACCGCCAGTTGTACGTGTTGGCCGGCATGATCGCCGCGTTCGGCCTGGCCCAGTGCCTGCGCGGCGTGGTGGGCGAGGACAGCGGCTTCGCCAGCGTCATGGACGACCTGCACGGCATGCCGCCGACCATGCTGCGCCTGGCGGTGGTGCAGTTCTTTTCCTGGTTCGCCTTGTTCGCGATGTGGATCTACACCACGCCGGCGGTGACCCAGTTGCACTACCACAGCAGCGACACCGCCTCGGCCGCCTACAACGACGGCGCGAACTGGGTCGGCGTGCTGTTCGCCGCCTACAACGGCTTCGCCGCGCTGGCGGCGGTGGCGATTCCGTGGATGGCGCGGCGCTGGGGCCTGCGCTGGAGCCATCTGGTCAACGTCTGCCTGGGCGGCGCCGGGCTGATCTCGATCGCGTTGATCCGCGACCCGCAGTGGTTGCTGCTGTCCATGCTCGGCGTCGGTTTCGCCTGGGCCTCGATCCTGTCGCTGCCTTACGCCCTGCTGTCGGACAGTTTGCCGGCGGCCAAGATGGGCGTGTACATGGGCATCTTCAACTTCTTCATCGTCATTCCGCAGCTGGTCGCGGCGAGTTTGCTCGGCTTCCTGCTCAAGACCTTCTTCCACGGAGAGCCGGTATGGGCATTGGTGATCGGCGGCGCGAGCCTGGTCGTCTCGGGCCTGTGCGTGCTGCGGGTGCGCGAGCCGGGCGCATGAGCCGCTTGGCGTTGGCCGCGCTGGCGCTGGCGCTCGCCGGTTGCGCGACGGCCGGGTCGAGCGCGCCGGCGGCTGCGCGCGACTACTACGGCACGCTCGAACCGATGGCCGCCGACGCGGTGTACTTCGTGGTCACCGATCGCTTCGTCAACGGCGATCCGAACAACGATCAGCGCGAGCAGGGCGGCCCGGACCCGGCCACGCGCAGCTTCGACCGGCCGGTCGCGGGCGCGCCGGCCGGCGAGAGCGACAACATCGGCTATCTCGGCGGCGACTTCAAAGGCCTGCTCGACAATGCCGGCTACATCCGCGACATGGGCTTCGGCGCGGTCTGGCTGACGCCGATCGTCGACAACCCCGATCAGGCCTTCACCGGCGGCGAGGCGGTGACCTGGGGCGGCGCCTTCCAGGACCGCGGCAAGACCGGCTACCACGGTTATTGGGGCGTGGACTTCTTCCGCCTCGACGAGCACCTGCCCAGCCCGGGGCTGGATTTCGCTGCGTTGACCGCGGGCCTGAAGCGGCATGGGCTCAAGACGGTGCTCGACATCGTCGCCAACCACGGCTCGCCCTCGTTCACGATGCCGCAGGATCAGCCCAAATACGGCGAAATCTACCGCGACGGCGTGTTGGTCGCCGACCACCAGAATCTGCCGCCTGAGCGGCTGGACCCGCAGCGCGAGCCGCTGCACCGCTTCTTTCGCCCCCAGAAGGATCTGGTCCAGTTGTCCAACCTCGACGACAGCAACCCGGCGCTGCTGGAGTACTTCGTCGATGCCTACTCGCAATGGCTGGATCAGGGCGCCGACGCGCTGCGCATCGACACCATCCGCCACGTGCCGATGCCGTTCTGGCGCAGTTTCGCCGCGCGCCTGCGGGCCAAGCGGCCGGGCTTGTTCATGTTCGGCGAGGCCTTCGACTACAAAGCCGAGAACATCGCGCCGTTCACCTGGGCCGAGAACGGCGGAGTCAGCGTGCTCGACTTTCCGCTCAAGGAACGCCTGGCCGAGGTGTTCGGCCGCGGCCGCGCCGATTACGCCCGCCTCGACGAGCGCCTGTACCTGCAGGACGGGCCGTACGCGAACCCGTACGAACTGATGACCTTCTACGACAACCACGACATGGCGCGGCTGGACGCCAGCGACGAAGGCTTCATCGACGCCAACCACTGGCTGTTCACCGCGCGCGGCATCCCGGTGATCTATTACGGTTCGGAAACCGGCTTCCAGCGCGGCCGCGCCGAGCATGCGGGCAATCGCAACTACTACGGCCAGGCGCGGGTCGATGCCGGGGCCGCGCATCCGATCCATGCCGCGCTCAAGCGCATCGCCCGCGTGCGCCGCGACTCGCCGGCCCTGCAGCGCGGCTTGCAGTTGAACGTGCTGCTGCAGGGGGACCGCGCCGCGTTCTATCGCGTCTACCAGCACGGCGACACGGCGCAGATCGCGCTGGTCCTGCTCAACAAGGGCGATGCGCCGGCGGACTTCGTGGTCGCGCAGTACCTGCAGGCGGGCACCTGGCGCGCGGCCTTCGGCGGCGCCGAGACGGTGATCGGAAAGGGCGAAAGCCTGCGCGCGCAGGTGCCCGCGCACGGGGTGCAGGTCTATCTGCTCGACGCACCGGTACGCGATCCGGGCCTGGCCGCGGCGTTGGATCGGGCCATGGCCCACGCCCGCCGGCGCTGATCGCGCCTGCGGGGCCCCAGTCTGCGAAACCGGCCGGAACGGCTTCCCCTCTTTCGAAAAAGGGGCTAGGGCGATTTGCTTTTGCTTCAACGCCTACCCGTCGCCTTGGACGCGAGCGCGGTAAATCGCTCGCTTAGTACGGGCAGCGGTGCGGTATTGCATCGCCGCGACTGTTGCGGCTTATGACCGCAGGACGTTTCGCGGGACGCGGGCTCCCGCAACGGGCGGCAACGCCCGCTTAGCCGGCGCCGCAGGACTTGCGCACCACCAGCGAGGTCGGCAGCCGCACGCTGTGGGCTTGCTCGCCGTGGATCAGCTTCATCAGCGTGTCGACCAGCAGCTCGCCGGCCTGCTTGGTATCCTGGAAGATCGTGGTCAGCGGCGGGTGGGCGAAGCGCGCCATCGGGATGTCGTCGAAGCCGACCACCGACACGTCTTCCGGCACGCGCAGGCCGTGTTCGGCGAGCGCACGCATGGCGCCGATCGCGATCAGGTCGCTGGCGGCGAAGATCGCATCGAACGGCAGCCCGCGTGCCAGCAGCTCGCAGGCAGCCGCGTGGCCGGCGTCTTCGGCGCTTTCCGCGTCGACCTGCAGGGCGCGGTCCAGCGTCAGCCCCGCGGCGGCCAGGGCCTGCTCGCAGCCGAGGTAGCGGTCGAGGAACTCGGGATAATGGCTGGAGGCGTCGCCGAGGAAGGCCACCCGCCGCCGTCCCAGCGCCAGCAGATGCGTGCCGGCTTGGCGGCCGCCGCCGAGGTTCTCGCAGCCGATCGACAGCCCCGGCTGGTCCGGCAGCACCGCGCCCCAGCGCACGAAGCGGGTGCCCTGTTCGACCAGTTTCTGCAGCTTGCCCTGGTAGGCCAGGTAGTCGCCGTAGCCGAGCAGGATCAGGCCGTCGGCCTTCATGCTGTCCTCGTAGTCGCCGGCCCAATCGTCGGACAGCTGCTGGAACGAGATCAGCAGGTCCTGGCCGTGGCGGGCGCAGGCGCGGGTGATCGAGCCGAGCATGGACAGGAAGAACGGGTTGATATGCGACTCGTCCGGGGTCGGGTCCTCGAACAGCAGCATCGCCAGCGTGCCCGAGCGCTGCCGGCGCAGGCTGGAGGCGTGGCGGTCGACCTTGTAGTTGAGCTCGCGCACCACCGCTTCGACCCGGCGCCGGGTCTCGGCGTTGACCAGCGGGCTGCCGCTGAGCACGCGCGAGACGGTGGCCTGGGACACGCCGGCCAGATGGGCGATGTCGACCGAGGTGGCTTTGCTCTTCTTGCGCATGGGCCGCAGTGTAGCTCTGGGGCGGGGATTGGGGATTCGGGACTAGGGATTCGCAAAAGCGGGCGGCCAGGTTCCGCTCTCTCCCTGATCCCCAATCCCGAATCCCGGCCTCACCGCGGATCCATCCAGGCGCGCAAAGCGTCGACGGCCACGTTGATCGCCACGATCAGGGCGCCGATCGCCAGCACCACGCCCAGCACCAGGGTGTAGTCGCGGTTGAGCGCGCCCTGGACGAAATAGCGGCCCATGCCGGGGATGCCGAACACCTGCTCGACCACCGCCGAACCGGTGACCACGTTGATCAGCGCCGGCGACAGCCAGGCCGCGACCGGCAGCAGCGCCGGCTTGAGCGCATGCGCGAACAGCAGCCGGGTTTCCGACAGGCCGCGGGCGCGCGCAGCGGTCAGGTAGTCGGCCGACAGCGTCTCCAGCAGCGAGGCGCGGGTCAGGCGCGCGCAGTAGGCGATGTTGGGCAGGGCCAGGGCGATCACCGGCAAGACGATGTTGTCCCATTCGCCCCAGCCGCCGGCCGGCAGCCAGTGCAGGCCGACCGCGAACACCAGCACCAGCAAGGGGGCGACGACGAACTTGGGCACCGCCAGGCCGAGCCCGGCCAGGCCCATCAGCAGCCGGTCGGTCCAGCGGCCGGCGCGCAGCGCCGCCCACACGCCCAAGCCGATGCCGAGCAGCAAGGCCAGCAGCAGGGCCAGGCCGCCGTTGAGCATCGACACCGGCAAGGCGTTGGCGATCAGCTGGTTGACGGTGTAATCGGGATATTGGAACGAGGGCCCGAGGTCGCCGCGCACCGCGTCGCCGAGCCAGGCCAGGTATTGCATCGGCAAGGGCTGGTCGAGCCGGTACTGGGCCTCGAGCGCGGCCTGTACCTCCGGCGGCGCGGCTTTTTCGCTGTCGAACGGGCCGCCCGGCGCGGCGCGCAGCAGCACGAAGCACAATGTCGCCAGCAGCCACAGAGTGATCGCCGCCTCCAGCAGGCGCGAACCGAACCGGGCCAGCGCCGGCCGCATCAGACCTGCACGCCGAACAGGCGCCCGACCAGGGTCGCCGCGGCCATCGCCAGCGCGCCCCAGAACGCGACCCGCAACGCGCCGCGCAGCACCGGCGCGCCGCCGGCCCAGGCGGCCAGCGCGCCGGACAGGAACAACGCGGCCAGGGTGGTCGGGATCGCCACCGCCTCGACTTCGCCCGACGGCGCCAGCAACACCGCGCCGATCGGCAGCGCGGCGCCACAGACGAAGGCCAGCGCCGATGCCGCCGCGGCCTGCAGCGGCCGCGCGCGCAAGGTTTCAGTGATGCCCAGTTCGTCGCGGGCGTGGCTGCCGAGCGCATCGTGCGCGGTCAGCTGGCGCGCGACTTCGTGCGCCAGTTCCGGGGTCAGGCCGCGACGCACGTAGATCCGCGCCAACTCCTCCAGTTCGCTGGCCGGGTCCTCGGCCAGTTCGCGCCGTTCCACCGCGATATCGGCGCGCTCGGTGTCGGCCTGCGAACGCACCGACACGTATTCGCCGGCGGCCATCGACATCGCCCCGGCGACCGCGCCGGCGATGCCGCTGGTGAGGATCGCGGCGGCGTCGGCGCCGCTGGCGGCGACGCCGACCACGAGACCGGCGACCGAGACGATGCCGTCGTTGGCGCCGAGCACCGCTGCGCGCAGCCAGCCCACGCGCTCGGAACGGTGGGTCTCGGAATGGCGGCCCAGCGATTGCGGGCGAGAGGCGGATGCGTTCATGGGCTCAGGCTCAACCAGCGGCTGGCGTGACGGTCCAGGGCGTTGGGCTGGAAGCCGCGCACGCGCTCGGAAACCAGATGTTTGGAGGTATAGAAGTACAGCGGGATCGCGGCGTGATCGTTCAGCAGGCGCTGCTCGGCGGCGCGCAGCCAGGCGTTGCGCGCGGCGTCGGTGGCGGCGGCATCGGCGCGCGCCAGCCGCTCGCGGTAGCCGGCGTCGTCGTAGCCGGTCCAGTTGAGCGGCCCGTCGTTGCCGAACGCGGCGAGGAAGTTGCGCGCGTCGGCGAGGTCGCCGATCCAGCCGCCGCGGAAAGCCTGGGTGATCGCGCGCTGCTTGCGGTTCTGCACGAACACCTTCCATTCCTCGTTGCGCAGCCGCACCTGCACGCCCAGGGTCTGCCGCCACATCGCCGCGACCGCCAGCGCCAGGCGCCGGTGCGGGGTCGAAGTGTTGTAGCGCAGCTCCAGGGTCAGCGGATTGCGCGCGGAATAGCCGGCGTAGCGGTACAAAGCGCGCGCATGCGCCTCGCGCTGCGCCTGCGGCAGGTCCGACCAGGCGGCCTGGGCCGGGGTGTAGCCGGCGATGCCCGGCGGCACGGTGCCGTAGGCCGGGGTTTCGCCCAGGCCGGTCACGTAGCGGGTCAGCTTGTCGCGGTCGACCGCCATCGCCAGGGCCCGGCGCAGCGCCAGGGCGCGGTCGTCGCAGCGCGTCGCGCCGGCGGCGCAGGGCGCATCGCGGAACGGCGCGCGGGTGGTGTTGAGGCCGAGCCAGAACGCGCCCAGATAGGGCGACAGGCGCAGTTGCGCGCCGAAGCGCCGGCGCAGCGAGACCAGCGGCTGCGGCGGCACCACCTCGGTGATGTGCAGGTCGCCGGCGGCGAAGCGTTGCAGTTCGGCGGCGGCGTCCTCGGTGACGTGGAAGCGCACGCGCTCGATCGCCACCGCGGCGGCGTCGTGGAAGCGCGGGTTGCGCCGCAGTTGCAGATTGGCCTGCGGGGTCCACGCGGCCAGGGTGTAGGCGCCGTTGGAGACCAGCTGCCCGGGCCGGGTGTGCTGGGCGCCGTGGCGCCGCACGGCCGGCAGGTACACCGGGAACGCGATCGGCAGGGTCAGCAGGGCCGGCAACGAGGCGCTGCGATTGAGCCGGAATTCGACCGTGCGCGGGTCCGGCGCCGACACCCCGAGCCGTTCCGGCGCGACCCGGCCGGCCTGCACCGCCTGGGCCTGATCGAGGGCGTCGAACAGTTCGCCGAACGGCGCTGCGGTGGCCGGCGCGAACGCGCGGCGGAAACTGGCGACGATCTGGCCGGCGTCGAGCGCCTCGCCGTTGCTCCAGCGCAGCCCCGGGCGCAGCACGAAGCGCCAGGTGCGGCCGTCGGCCGAGACCGTCCAGCGTTGCGCCATGCCCGGCACCAGCCGGCCCTGCGCGTCTTCGGTGACCAGGCCTTCGTACAGGTCGCGCAATACGTTGCCGCAGGCGACTTCCTGGCAACGGTGCGCGTCCAGGGTGCTCGGTTCCGGGCCGTTGCCGCGCTCCAGCTGCGTCTGCGCGCTTTGCGCCGGCGACGGTTGGGCAGGCACGGCCGGTGCCGCCAGCGCCAGTAGCAGGGCCGAACCATAGCGTTGCAGGACGGACGTTGTTCGGCGCAAAGCGGGGTCTACACTGCCGGGGTCTTGCGATTGTAGGCGAGCCGCCGCATATCCAGACCCGGAAAGCGTGCAAGGTGGCACGCAACCGGCCGGCCGTCGTACGCCGGGGGCCGGCCGCAGCCGGCCCCGTACCGACGGTCGCCGGTTTCCGCGCAGCGACGCGCGAGCAGGGCATCCCGCCTTGCCGAACAGAATCAAGCGAGGTGGATGTGTCCGGTCCCAGCCAGGTCAAGGAAATCGAGATTCCCGACGTCAAGGCCGGCGGCCGCGACATGCTGATCGAGTACCTGGCCTCGGGCGCGCGCCCGGAGTCGGACTGGAAGATCGGCACCGAACACGAGAAATTCGGTTTCCGCACCGACGACTTGCGCCCGCCGACCTTCGACGGCGAGCGCGGCATCGAGGCGTTGCTCAAGGGACTGGTGCAGTTCGGCTGGACCCCGGTGGAGGAGAACGGCCGGGTGATCGCGCTCAGCCGCGGCCAGGCCTCGGTCTCGCTGGAGCCGGCCGGCCAGCTGGAGCTGTCCGGCGCGCCGCTGGACACCCTGCACGACACCTGCGTCGAAGCGGCGACCCACCTGCGCGAAGTGCGCACCGTCGCCGAGCCGATGGGCCTGGGCTTCCTCGGCATGGGTTTCCAGCCCAAGTGGCGCCGCGACGAGATGCCGTGGATGCCCAAGGGCCGCTACAAGATCATGCGCGAGTACATGCCCAAGGTCGGCAACCTCGGCCTGGACATGATGACCCGCACCAGCACCGTGCAGGTCAACCTCGACGTGCGCGACGAGGCGGACATGGTCAAGAAATTCCGCGTCTCGCTGGCGTTGCAGCCGATCGCGACCGCGCTGTTCGCCGATTCGCCGTTCACCGAAGGCAAGCCCAACGGCTATCTGTCCTATCGATCGCACATCTGGACCGATACCGACCCGGACCGCACCGGCCTGCTCGATTTCGTGTTCGAGGACGGCTTCGGCTACGAGCGCTACGTCGATTACCTGCTCGACGTGCCGATGTACTTCGTCTACCGCGACGGCCGCTACATCGACGCCAGCGGCCAGTCGTTCCGCGACTACCTCGAGGGCAAGCTGCCGGCCTATCCGGACCGGCGTCCGACCCTGAAGGATTGGGCCGACCACACCACCACCGCGTTCCCGGAAGTGCGTTTGAAGAAGTACCTGGAGATGCGCGGCGCCGATTCCGGTCCGTGGAACCGGATCTGCGCGCTGTCGGCGTTCTGGGTCGGCCTGTTGTACGACGCCGAGGCGCTCGACGCGGCCTGGGACCTGGTGCTGGACTTCACCCCGGCCGAACGCCACGCGCTGCGCGACGGCGTGCCCCGGCACGGGTTCCACCTGCCGTTCCGCGACGGCAAGGTGCTGGATCTGGCGCGGCGCGCGCTGGAGATCTCCGCCCACGGCCTCAAGCGGCGCGCGCGCCTGAACCAGCACGGCGCCGATGAATCGATCTATCTGGAGCCGCTGGCCGAGTTCGTGGCCATGGGCAAGAGCCCGGCCGAGCGCAAGCTGGAACTGTTCCACGGCGCCTGGGGCGGCAGCGTCGATCCGGTGTTCAAGGATTTCGCCTACTGAGCGCAGGCGGCCGCTTCGCCGCGGCCCGCGCCGCTGGTTCAGGCGCCGAAATCGACCTGTTCGGCGTCGGCGATCGTCGCCACCGTCGTCAGCATCTCCAGCGCCGCGCGGCGCCGCTGCGGATCGGCGCTGGCGCACAGGTCGCCGACCACGGTCACCTCGAAGTCGCGATCGTGCGCATCGCGCGCGGTGGTCTGCACGCCGGTCTCGGTACTGACCCCGCAGATCGTCACGCGGCGGATCGCCGCCGCATGCAGACGCGCTTCCAGGTCGGTGTCGAACAGCGCGCTGACCCGCGGCTTGGTCACGATCCAGTCGCGCGGGCCGACCAGCAGGCCGTCATGCAAGCGGGTGCCCCAGTCGCCGTCGCGCAGGGCGCCGAGTTCGGCCGCGCGGCCGAACAGCGGCGAATGCCGCGGCAGGTCGGAGTAATCCGGCGCGAACGCCACCCGCACCATCGCCACCGTCGCGCCGGCGGCGCGGGCGCGCGCGCTCAGGCGATTGCAGCGCGCGATCAGTCCGCTTTCGCGCACCGCCTCGGCGGCGCGGGCGAGCTCGCCGTCGGGGTGGACGATGTCGTTGATCAGATCGATCACGATCAGGGCGGTATTCATGGGCAGGGCTCCGGAGGCGCGCGGCCAGCGCCGGCGTTCGCTTGACGCGACCGTGATAGCCGGTCCGGCGTGGACGCCGCGTCCAGGCGCGGCACTCAGCAGGCGGTCAGCCGCTTGTCGAGCGCGCGCAATCGGTCGAGTTCGGGCTTGTGCAGACGGCGCACATGGGCCGGCAAGCGTTGCGCGCGCGCCAGCGTCTGCGCGCACAACTCGCGCGCGCGGCCGTTTTCGCCCCAGTCGGCCAGGCATTGCGCGTAATGCGCATGGGCCTGGAAGCCGCTGCTGTAGCCGGTCAGTGCGTCGAACTCTTCGCGCGCCTTGGCCCGGTCGCCGGTCGCCGCGACCGCGCGCGCGTAGATCAGATGCCCGTCGGCGGAGCGGTAATCGGGACGCCTGGCGATCAGCACGTCGAGCAATTGCCGCGCCTGCGCCGCCTCGCCGCTTTCGAGCAGGGCGCGCGCCAGGCGCACCTGAATGTCCGGATCGTCGCGATGGATGCCGCTGAGCGCGCCGCGGTAGTGCGCCAGCGCGTCGCCGGCGCGTCCGGCGTCGAGCAGGGCATCGGCCAGCCGCAGGCGGTGTTCGGTGGTCGCGGCGGTATCGAAGGCGTCCTGCGCTTCGCGCAGGGCGCGATCGGGGTCGAGCAGGCGGCGCACGTTGCCGGCCAGGGCGCGGCCGTGGCGACTGTGGCGTTGTTCCGGCAACCACACCGCGAACGCGTAGACCACGCTGCCGAGCAGCGGGAACATGAAAAGCACCATCAGCCAGTAGCGGTCCTGGCCGCTGCGCACCGCGTGGACGGCGAAGTACAGGGCGACGACGACGTGCACGCCCATTCCCAAGTACGGCATTGGTATTCCCTGGCCGAGTGAGTTCCTGGCCTCAGTGTCGGCATTCTCTGCGTCCGGCGCCAGCGTCGCGCCCCGCCGTCCGTCGCCGCAGCAACGGCACGAATGCGCCTAGAAATGCGACAGGCCACGAGCGCCGCTCTGCGATGCCCTGGTTTCCATGTCCGACGGCGCGGCGGCACGGCGCAGCGCGATCGCCGCTCCAACGACGATCAGCGCCGCGCCGAACCAGGTCGACGCGCCGGCGATGCGACCGAACAGCCATCCGTCCAGCGCCGCCCCGACCGGCACCGCCACATACATCAGCGGCGCCAGGGTGGAGGCGTTGCCGAGGCCGCGATAAGCGAGGTCGCGCAGCGACTGGCTGCCGAGGCTGCACAGCGACATGCCGAGCAGCGCTGCGACCAGCATCCAGGCCGGCTGCGCCGCCAGCGCGGCCGGGTCGATCCGCGTCGCACCCCAGGCCGCCAGCGGCAGCGCTACCAGCGAGGCCTGCAGGTACAGCTTGAACTGGTTGCGGAACGGCGGCTGATGCTGCGCGCTGCGGTAGAACAGCACCTGCGAGGCGGCCATGGCGAAACCGCCGCACAGCGACAACGCGGCCAGCCGGTCCAGTCCGCGGGCGCCGGGATCGAGCACCGCCGCCACGCCGCAGAAGCCGATCGCCAGGCCGCCCAGCGCCGGCCCGCGCAGGCGCTCGCCGAGCCAGGCCCAGGCGATCAGCGGAATGAACAAGGGGCCGGTGTTGTACAGCAGCACCGCCTGCAGCAGATCGCCGTGGATCGCGGCGTAGACGAAGCAGCCCTGCGAGATCACCACGCAGACCGCGCGCACCCAGGCCGGTCGGTCGGCGAAAGAGACCACCGCACGCCAGTCGTCGCGTCCGGCCAGCGCGACCAGGGCCAGGCCGGGCAGGAAGAAGCGCGCCCAGATCACCAGTTCGGGCGGCAAGCCGACGGTGTAGCGGGTCAGCAGGCCGAGCACGGCCAGGCAGACCGAGGCGGCGGCCATCAGGCCGGCGCGCAGGAGCAGGGGGCGGGCGGCAACGGAAGGGTGGGCGGGCATGTGGTAAATCTAGGTCGCTCCTGTCCGTGTAAAAATCTCGAAATCCGAGCCAGGCGGTAAGTTTTCATGACCATCAGCGATCCGCCCCCGCGACGCCTGCCGGCGCTGCGTGCCCTGCAGGCCTTCGCCGCGGTGGTGCGCTACGGCGGCATGCGCCGCGCCGCCGAGCGCCTGCACCTGAGCCATGCCGCGTTGAGCCAGCACGTCCAGCACCTGGAAGAGGCCTTCGGCCTGCGCTTGCTCGACCGCAGCGGCGGTCGGGCGCGGCCGACGCCGCTCGGGCGCGAGTACGGCGAAGCCTTGATCGACGGCTTCGAGCGCATCGAAGCGGCCACCGCACGCCTGCGCGCGCGTGGCGACGAGAGCCGGCGCTGGTTGCTGGGCGCGCCGACCAGCCTCAGCGTCAGCCTGCTGTTGCCGCGCCTGGACGAGTTCGCCGCCCGCGCCGGCGCCGAGGTGCAACTGTTCTGCCCGGCCAATGCCGACGATCTGGCCCAGGGACGCGTGCATGCCTTGTTGATGCATCGCGATCCGCTCGCGCTGGGACTGCGCGGCGAGTTGCTGTTCGAACAGGCGCTGCAGCCGGTGGCGGCGCCGGCGCTGGCCGCGCGGCTGGACCGGGAGCGCTGGTGGCTGGATCGCGCGCCCGGCGCGCGCCTGCTGCACGTGACCAGCGAAGGCTGGCGCGAGGATTGGCCGCAGTGGTTCGGCGACGACCCGGCGCACTGGCCGCTGCCGCATCTGGGCCTGTCCTCGCCGTTGCCGGCGCTGAGCGCGGCGCTGGCCGGGCAGGGCGTCGCGCTGTTGTATCCGCGGCTGATCGCCGAGCCGCTGGCGCGCGGCGCACTGGTGCCGCTGCCGTGTCCGCAGCCGCCGCCGGTGCGGCGGGTGTATCTGGCCTGGTTGCCGGAGGCGCACGGCAGCGCCCGGCTGGAGCGTCTGCGCGAATGGGTCACGGTCTTGTTGCGCGACGACGAGGCGCCGCCGTCGCCGTGAGTCGCGCGATGCGGGCGGCGTACGGCACACCGCCGATCGCGACCGCATCGCGGCGTGGCCGCGTGCGCCGTGGCGCGGCCGGTGTGCGACGCGGGTCGCCGCATATGCTCAGTAGCAAACGTCCTAAGCCGCGCAGGTAGCCGCCGTCGCAACGCTAAGTGACGGACGCGACAGGTCTCGCGCGTCGCCGACGCGCGACGGTGAAAAAGTTGCAACGGAAACGATCGCCTGCGGCGCGCAATGCCGCGCCCGTGACTTGGATTCGTCTCGCACAGGTGTTGTAGCCTTGAAGGATGAATGCCCTTCTCGATACCAGCGACGAACCGTTGCGCGCCGTAGACTTCGCTTCCACCGACGCCTTGCTGCGCGACGACGTCAAAACGCTGGGCGCATTGGTCGGTGAGATTCTCGCCGAACAGCGCGGGCAGGACTTCCTCGACGCCGTCGAGCGCCTGCGCCGCGCCGCGATCCGTCGCCGCGAAGCGCAGGCGCCGATCGGCGCGTTGGCCGATGCCTTGGCCGACACCGATCCGGAACAGGCCGGCGATCTGGTGCGGGCGTTTGCGACCTATTTCCAGGCGGTCAACCTGGCCGAACGTGTGCACCGCATTCGCCGCCGCCGCGACTACGAACGCAGCGGCGCCGGCGCCCAGCCCGGCGGCCTGCGCGATGCGCTCGGCGCCCTGGCGCGCCAGGGCGTCAGCGCCGAAGAAGTGGTCGCGCTGCTGGCGCGGCTGCGGATCGAGCCGGTGTTCACCGCCCACCCGACCGAAGCGGTGCGGCGCGCGCTGCTGGAGAAAGAGCGCACCATCGTCTCCTGTCTGGTCGATGACATCGACCGCGGCCGCACTCCGGCCGAGCGCCGCGCCGACCGCGAGCGCATCCGCCTGGCCCTGACCGCGAGCTGGCAGACCGCCGAGGCGCCGGCGGTCAAGCCCAGCGTCGCCGACGAGTTCGAGCACGTCGGTTTCTATCTGTCTGAGGTGCTGTACCGGGTGCTGCCGGTGTTCTACGAGATGTTCGAGGAGGCCCTGCGCGAAACCTACGGCGCCGGCGCGTCCTTGCCCGACGTGCTCGGCTTCGGCACCTGGGTCGGCGGCGACATGGACGGCAACCCCAACGTCGGCGCGGACACCATCGCCGCCACCCTGGCCGGGCAGCGCGCGCTGGTGCTCAACGCTTACCGGCGCGAGCTGGGGGCGCTGGCCGAATTGCTCAGCCAGTCGGTCAGCCGGGTGCGGGTCGACGACGCGGTGCTGGCGCGGGTCGAGGACTATCGCTATCAGCTGCCCAAGGCCGCCGCGCTGCTCAGGCCGCGCCATGCCGACATGCCCTACCGCAACCTGCTCAACCTGATGTCGGCGCGGCTGCAGGCCACGCTCGACGAGAGCGTGCACGGCTATCCCGATGCCGCCGCATTCCTGGCCGACATCGCCCTGATCGAGCGCAGCCTGGCCGCGCACCAGGGCGCGCACGCCGGCGGCTTCGCCGTGCGCCGCCTGCGTCGCCGCGCCGAATGCTTCGGCTTCCATCTCGCCAGCCTGGACCTGCGCCAGGATTCGGCCACCCACGACGCCGCACTGGCCGCGCTGCTCGACGAACCGGACTGGGCCGCGCTCGACGTCGCCGCGCGTGCCGCGCGCCTGCACGGCGTGCTCGACGGCGAGGCGCCGGCTCCGCGCAGCGCCGCCGCCGCCGCGCAACCGACCCTGGACGTGTTCCGCGCCGTGGCCCGCCTGCGCCCGCGCTACGGCGAGCGCGCCTTCGGTCCCTACATCGTCAGCATGAGCCGCAGCGCGGCCGATGCGCTGGCGGTGCTGGCCCTGGCCAAGACCGCCGGCTGCGCCGAGCGCGACGGCCGGGTGCCGCTCGACGTCGCGCCGCTGTTCGAAACCGTCGACGACCTCGACGCCGCCGCCGACACCTTGCGCGCCTTGTTCGCCGACCCGGTGTATCGCGACCACCTGCGCCTGCGCGGCAATCGCCAGGTGGTGATGCTGGGCTATTCCGACAGCGCCAAGGACGGCGGCATGCTGGCCTCGCGCTGGGCGCTGCACCGCACCCAGAGCGCGCTGACCGCGCTGGCCACCGAAAGCGGCGTGCGCATCGCCTTCTTCCACGGCCGCGGCGGCTCGATCAGCCGCGGCGGCGGCAAGACCGAGCGCGCGGTGATCGCCGCGCCGCGCGGCTCGGTCGACGGCTATCTGCGCCTGACCGAGCAGGGCGAAGTGATCCATCGCAAGTACGGCATCCGCGCGCTGGCGCTGCGCAACCTGGAGCAGACCACCGGCGCGGTGCTGCGCGCGACCCTGCGCCCGCGTCCGCCGGAACCGCGCGGCGACGGCTGGCGCGCGCTGGCCGCGGAGCTGGCCGCCGCCGCGCGCGCGCATTACCGTGCGCTGGTGCACGACGACGAGCTGTTCCCGGCGTATTTCCGCGCCGCCACCCCGATCGACGTGATCGAGCGCCTGCGCATCGGCTCGCGCCCGGCCAAGCGCGCCGGCGCCGGCGACATCGGTTCGCTGCGCGCGATTCCGTGGGTGTTCGCCTGGTCGCAGAACCGCGCCGGGCTGACCGCCTGGTACGGCGTCGGCACCGCGCTCGAGCGTGCCCTGCGCGATCATGGCCGCGACGCGTTGGCGGAAATGGCGCGCGACTGGATGTTCTTCGGCACCCTGATCGACGATCTGGAAATGGTCCTGGCCAAATCCGACCCGGCGATCTTCGAACGCTACTCGATGCTCGCCCGCGACCTGCCCGAAGGCGATCTGCACGCGCGTTTCCATCCGGGCATTGCCGAGGAGTTCGAACGCACCCGTCGCGCGGTGCTGGCGATCAAGGGCAGCGACGAACTGCTGGCCGGCGATCATCGCCTGCGCCAGTCGATCCGCCTGCGCAACCCCTACGTCGACCCGATCAGCCTGCTGCAAGTCGACCTGTTGGCGCGCTGGCGCGCCGCCGGTCGTCCCGACGACATCCTGCAGCAGGCCTTGGTGGCGACGGTCAACGGCATCGCGGCGGGCGTGCAGAACACGGGGTGAAGCCGGGATTGGGGATTTGGGATTGGAGATTCGCAAAGCGGGTCGCTCGGCATTGGGGTAGGAGCGGCGCGAGCCGCGACCGCCGAAGCGGTTAAATCCCTCGCCCCCTTCCCAAACCCGTCTTCCGCCAGCGCTGGCGACGATCGACCGCTGCGCGCGCGCTTCGGCCGCCGTGCTTGCGAACACCGCTTCGGTGGTCGCGGCTTACGCCGCTGCTACAGACGCGCGCGTCCGGACGAGCGCATCGTCCTTGCCGGTTCGCGCCGCTCTGACCTTCAAAGCGGTTCTTGCCCGCGAATCCCCAATCTCCAATCCCCGACCCCGTCTTTCTGATACTATAGGGGGGTATAGGATACGATCGCATCCCGGAGCCCGCCGCCATGCCGCATTCGCCGGAAGAGAAAAAACGCGTCCTGACCCGGGTGCGCCGGATCAAGGGCCAGACCGAGGCCCTGGAGCGCGCGCTCGAGGCCGGCAGCGACTGCGCGGCGGTGCTGCAGCAGATCGCGGCGATCCGCGGCGCGATCAATGGGCTGATGTCGGAGGTGCTGGAAAGCCATATCCGCGAGGAACTCGGCCAAGCCGTGGCCGACCGCGGCCGCAACGCCAGCATCGACGAGATCGCCGCGCTGGTGCGCTCGTACCTGAAATGAAACCGTATTCGAAATAGCCTCGTCGCGGCCGCGCACCGCGTCGGATCAGATCCGTTCCACGTTCGTCCTTGTTTCCCTTCCCGGGACGCCACCACCAGGAGACATCGCCCATGAGCCGGGTCATCAAGAGCCGCGCCGCCGTCGCTTTCGCCGCCGGCCAGCCCCTGCAGATCGTCGAGATCGACGTCCAGCCGCCGCAGGCCGGCGAAGTGCTGGTGCGCATCGCCGCCACCGGCGTGTGCCACACCGATGCGTTCACCCTCAGCGGCGACGACCCGGAAGGTTTGTTCCCCGCCGTGCTCGGCCACGAAGGCGGCGGCGTGGTGGTCGAGGTCGGTGAGGGCGTGACCAGCGTCAAGCCGGGCGATCACGTGATCCCGCTGTACACGGCCGAATGCCGCCAGTGCAAGTTCTGCCTGTCGGGCAAGACCAATCTGTGCCAGGCGGTGCGCGCGACCCAGGGCCGCGGCCTGATGCCGGACGGCACCAGCCGCTTCAGCTACAACGGCCAGCCGATCCACCACTATATGGGCTGCAGCACCTTCAGCGAGTACACGGTGGTGGCCGAAGTCTCGCTGGCGGTGGTCAACCCCGCCGCGCCGCTGGAGAAGGTCTGCCTGCTCGGCTGCGGCGTCACCACCGGCATCGGCGCGGTGCACAACACCGCCAAGGTGCAGCCGGGCGACACGGTCGCGGTGTTCGGCCTCGGCGGCATCGGCCTGGCGGTGATCCAGGGCGCGGTGCAGGCCAGGGCCGGGCGCATCATCGGCGTCGATACCAACCCGGGCAAGTTCGAACTGGCCAAGGCGATGGGCGCGACCGACTGCGTCAATCCCAAGGACCACGCGCGTCCGATCCAGGACGTGCTGGTCGAGATGACCGACGGCGGCGTCGATTTCAGCTTCGAATGCATCGGCAACGTCGAGGTCATGCGCTCGGCGCTGGAGTGCTGCCACAAGGGCTGGGGCGAGTCGGTCATCATCGGCGTCGCCGGCGCCGGCCAGGAAATCCGCACTCGCCCGTTCCAGTTGGTCACCGGCCGGGTCTGGCGCGGCTCGGCCTTCGGCGGGGTCAAGGGCCGCACCCAGCTGCCGGGCATGGTCGAGCAGGCGATGAAGGGCGAGATCGACCTGGACCCCTTCATCACCCACACGCTGCCGCTGGAACGCATCAACGAGGCCTTCGATCTGATGCACGAGGGCAAGTCGATCCGGACCGTGATCCACTACTGAGACGGCGATGAAGTACGTCCAGGTCGTCGACAGTGCGATCAACTGCACCTACGACGTGTTCGCCGTCGAGGACGCGGACTTCGATCTGTTGTATCCGCCGGGCCAGAACGTGGCCTTCATCGACGAGGTTCTGGCGCGGCATCCGCCGCGCGCGCTCGAGCCGGTGTTCGAGCGCCTGTGGCGCAACCGCGTGCCCAAGCGCGAAGCGATGGGCCTGCACGGCCTGCTGTTTTACGACATGGAACACAAGAAGCCGTTCTACCCGCAGCGTGTGGACGAACTGGCGATCAACCCGAACGGATCCACGCTGCGCTGAGAGCCCCGACATGGAACGAATCGAATCCCACGCCTGCCACGGCGGACGCCAGGAAGTCTGGTCGCATACCGCGACCACGCTCGGCTGCACGATGCGCTTCGGCGTCTACTTGCCGCCGCAGGCCGAGCGCGAAGACTGTCCGGTGCTGTACTGGCTGTCCGGGCTGACCTGCACCGAGCAGAACTTCATCACCAAGGCCGGCGCGCAGCGCTACGCCGCCGAGCACGGGTTGATTCTGGTCGCGCCGGACACCAGTCCGCGCGGCGACGGCGTGCCGGATGCGGAGGGCTACGACCTCGGCCAGGGCGCCGGGTTCTACCTCAACGCGACCCGGCCGAAGTGGGCCGGCCACTTCCGCATGTACGACTATGTGGTCGAGGAGTTGCCGGCGCTGGTCGACGCGCATTTCCCGACCGGCAGCGCACGCGGCATCAGCGGCCATTCGATGGGCGGCCACGGCGCGCTGACCATCGCGTTGAAGAACCCGGGCCGCTACCGCAGCGTATCGGCGTTCTCGCCGATCGCCGCGCCGTCGCAAAGCCCGTGGGGCGAGAAGGCTTTCAGCGCCTATCTCGGCGACGACCGCGAAGCCTGGAAAGCCTGGGACGCGACCGCGCTGGTCGCAGGCGCGCGCGAACGCCTGCCCTTGTTGATCGACCAGGGCGACGCCGACGAGTTCCTGGTGCCGCAGCTCAAGCCCGAGCTGCTGCGCATCGCCTGCGAAGTCGCCGGCCACCCGCTGCAGCTGCGGATCCGCTCCGGTTACGATCACAGCTACTACTTCATCGCCAGCTTCATCGGCGAGCACATCGCGCACCACGCCGCGGCGCTGCGCGGCTGAGAGCGGGCCGCCCGCGTCGCACCCGTGCGGCGCGCGACGGCGTCGGGACGAATCGCGAGAGCGGCGAGCCGCTCTCGCTGGCTGCGCTCGACCCGCTGCCCGCGGCGCTCAGGCCGCGGTAACGTCCCGCAACTCCCACCCGCTGCCTGCCAGCAGGCGCAGCCGGTGCTTGATGATCGTGCCCGACAGCGCGGTGGTGGCGATCAGATCGATGCGCAGATCGCGTTGCTCGCCGTGCACGGTCGCCGCCGGATCGGTGGCGCCGAGGCTGGGGTCGACCTCGTCCGGATCGGGCTGCTTGGCGCGCCAGCGTTCGAACAAGCCGTCGCCGCGCAGCGCGGCCTGCAGCTCTTCGGCGAAGCCTTCGGCGCTGACCGCGCGGAACGACAGCGCGGCGTCGCTGCCGCGGGCGCGTTCGCCGTCGGGCAGGGTGAGGTAGTAGCGGGTGGCCATGCGCGCTCTCTGCTTGAACGAGGCGCTCAGGGTAAGCGCGCCGGCCTCTGTCCGCCGTGAACGCGCCCGCGCTCCGGGGCCGGGCGAGGGGCGGCGTTCATGCTCGCCGCCCGCTCGCGCTGTGCGGCCCGTCGCAACGGCGACGGGCCGCACGCCGCGTCACTCGTCGTCGTGGTCGTGCGCCGAATGCACGCCGTGACCCTTGGGGCAATGGCAGACCGAAGTCGGGCCGTACTCCAGGCCGAAGGTCTGGCCGTCGCGGTGGCGCTGCCAATAGAAGTTCGGCGCCTTTTCGCCGCGGTTGCCGAGTTCGGCCATGTCGGCGTCGACGTCGAACAATCGGCCGTCGACCATCACGTAGCGGGTGTCGATGGTCGAGCGGATGTTCTCCAGCGGATTGCTGTTGAGCACCACCAGGTCGGCCTTCTTGCCGGCTTCCAGCGAGCCCAGCTGCTTGGACAGGCCGAGGTAGTCGGCGCCGTCGATGGTCGCTGCGCGCAGCGCTTCGAAATTGCTGAAACCGCCCTGCGGCAGCATCCAGATCTCCCAGTTGGCCGACAGGCCCTGCAACTGGCCGTGGCCGCCGATCTGGATCTTGACCCCGGCGTCGCGCAGCTTCTTCACCGACTTGGCGACCTGGACGTGCCAGTAGTCCCAGTCCGGCGCGGTCTCGCGCCGGATCGAGCGGGCGTCCAGGGTTTCGCGCGGGAAGAAGCGGTTGAGCTTCTTGTCCTCCCATACGTTGTCGCGCGCATACCACCAGTACTCGCCGGACAGGCCGCCGTAGCTGACCACCAGGGTCGGGGTGTTGCGCACGTCGGTCTGCCGCCACAGTTCCAGCACGTCCTTGTACAGCGGCGCGACCGGGAGGTTGTGCTCGATGCCGGTGACGCCGTCGAGGATCATCGGCAGATTGTGGTTGAGGGTCGAGCCGCCTTCCTCGACCACCAGCATGCCCAGCTCGCGCGCGGCCTGGTTGATCTGCTGGTGCTGTTCGCGTCGCGGCTGGTTGTAGCTCTTGACCGAGAACGCGCCGTTGGCCTTCATCCGGCGCAGGTGGCTGCGGGCGTCGTCGATCGAGTTGACCACCGCCTTGAAGTCGCCGTCGGCGCCGTACAGGATCGTACCGGTCGAGAACACGCGCGGGCCGACCATCTTGCCGGCCTTGAGCAGCTCGGCTTCGGAGAACACGAACTCGGTGGTGGCCGAGGGGTCGTGCATGGTGGTGATGCCGAACGCGAGGTTGGTGTAGTAGGCCCAGTTCTGCTGCGGCACCACGCCCTGGCCGAAATGCGCGGCATGCGCGTGCACGTCGACATAGCCCGGCAGAATGGTCTTGCCGCGGGCGTCGATGCTGCGCGCGCCGGCCGGCACCGCGACCGAGCCGCTGGGCCCGACCGCGACGATGCGATCGCCGCGCACCACCACGGTGCCGTCCTCGATCACTTCCTGCTCGGTCTCGGAGTTGCGCATGGTCACCACCCGGGCATGGGTGAAGGCGACCGTGTCCTGCGCCGCGTACACCGGCAGCTCCAGCCCGACCCGGACCCCGGCCTCGTCGGCCGACGGCTTGGGCAGGGTCGCCGGCGCGCCCGGCAGGAAGCCGAAGGCCTGGTTGAGCGGGCGCGAGTGGTAGCGGTCGCCGACCATCCAGTGCAGCGACTTGGAATCGGCGGCCCAGTGCAGATAGCTGCCGACATCGGCGCTGACCTGGGTCACCGGCATCGCCTTGCTGTCGCGGCTGAGCTCGACCGGACCGGTGCCGCCGGTCATCAGCGGCGCGACGTAGGCATTGAACAGCTCGGTGAAAGCCACCCACTTGCCGTCTGGGCTCAGGCTGACCGAGTCGACGTACTTCAGGCTGTAGACTTCGCGCGGCTCTTCGCCGTGCAGGCCGACCGACATCAGCTTCTTCTTCAGTCCGCCGCCGGTCAGGTAGAACACGCGCGTGCCGTCGGCGCTGAACTGCGGCGCCTCGCCGCTGTCGGCGACGCGCACCGGCTTGCCGCCGTCGGCGTTCATCACGTAGATGCCGCGGTCGACCGACCACAGGCTGCCGGTGAGCCCGCCGCCGCCGCTCTTGGCGTAGACGATGCGCTTGCCGTCCGGCGAGAAGCGCGGGCCGTAGTAGAAGCCCTTCTCCTGGGTCAGGCGCTTGCCGCCGCCACCGCCGGCCGAGGCGACGTAGATCGCGCTCAGCGCATCGTCCGACCAGGTCGTGTACAGCAGCTTGCTGCCGTCGGCGCTGAAGCTGGGCTGGTATTCGTAGAGGTTGTCGTTGCCGGTCAGGCGCTCGGGCTTTCCGTCGGGCAGGCGCTTGCGCCACAACTGACCGACCGCGTGGAACACCAAGGTCTTGCCGTCGGCGCTGGTGGCGACGTCGCGGATCATCTTCGGCGCGAAACGGCCTTCTTCGAGGGTCTGCTCGAAGCGCAGCGGCGCGGTCACGGTCTGCTCGACCGCGGCGGTGAACGGGATCGGCTGCGGTTTGCCGTCGCCGATCGCGACCCGCCACAGCTTGCCCTGGGCCCAGATCACCACCGCCTTGGAATCCGGAGTCCAGTCGAAGTTGGCGTAGGGGCCGAAGATCGCCCAGGCTTCCTGCATGTCGTGCGACAGGCCGTCCCAGACCGGGCGCGCTTCGCCGCTGGCGAGGTCGAACACGTGCAGCACCGATTTATCGCGCACGCGTTTGACGAAAGCCAGCGACTTGCCGTCCGGCGAGGGCTGCGGCCGCACCGCGCCGCCGGCGGTGTCGATCAGGGTGTCGCTCTTGCCGGTCTGGCGGTCCAGGCGCTTGATTGCGTAGATGGTGTCGTGCGGGTTCTTGTTGTACTGGAAGCTCGGGCCCGGGGTGACGTCTTCGGAGTAATAGACGTAGCGGCCGTCCGGCGACACCGCCGGCTCGCCCAGGTCCTGCTGGTCGTTCTTCTGTTTGGTCAGTTGCAGGCCGCCGCCGCCGCCGGCGGCGTGATAGATCCACAGCTCGCCGGCGCCGAGCGAGCGCTCGCCGGTGAAGTGCTTGCGGCCGATCAGGAACTGGCCGTCGGGCGTCCAGGCCGGGTTGTTGAGCAGGCGGAAGTCTTCCTTGGTCACCTGGGTCGGCTGGCTGCCGTCGGCGCGCATGCGCCACAGGTTATTGCCGCCGCCGCGGTCGGACGTGAAGGCGATCTCGCGGCCGTCCGGCGAGAAGCGCGGCTGCACGTCCCAGGCCGGGCCGCCGCTGATGCGTCGCGCCTGGCCGCCGCCGATCGGCAGCAGGTAGATGTCGCCGAGCAGGGAGAAGGCGATTTCGCGGCCGTCGGGCGAGACGTCGAGGTCGATCCAGGTGCCTTCGTCGGTGTCGAAGCGCACCGCCTTGGTCGGGCCGTGGGCGGCGGTGACGTCCCATTTCTTGTCGTCGGCCGCAGCGCCGGGCTTGCTCGCGCCCTTGGCGGTCTGCGCCGGCGCGCGCGCCGGATCGGTGCCGGCCGGTTTGAGCGCATCCTGCTCGAGCTGGGCGGCGGGTGTGTCGCCTTGCTGCTTGTCCTGCGGCGCGGGTTGGGGCGGGGTCTGGGCGAGCGCCGGCGCGGCGAACGCGCTGGCCAGGGCGAGGGCGAGCAGATGGAGACGGGGCATCGAGCGGCTACCTGGGAACGGGCTAGGGGTCGAGCCTAACCGCTGCCTCGGTGCCGGGGCCTGGGCTGGAAGTCGTGGCCGAGGCATAGCAATGCCATCGGGCGACGGCTTGCGATGCCTGTCGTGCGTGGATACCGGCTATTGCGCTGCCGCGGTGGTCCGGGGCCGTCGCCACTGCGGCGCGGCATGGCGCTCGCCTGATTCCCGCGGCGATGTCGGGGCGGTGGCGTTCGAGCGCGGTTGCATGGAAATGGCCAACGCTTGCGTTGGCCCGGTTGTCGAGGACGGGCGTCGCGGCGGCTTGCCGAAACTGTGCCTGGCCGGGCCGAACATCGGTTGTTACCCTGGACGCCGCGATGCAATCGAGCGGGGATTCGAGCGTAAGGATGTGCGATAGCAATCTGCCGGAAGGCCTGATCTTCTCGCTGCGGCATGTCTACGCTGCGGCAGGCATGCAGACGAGCGCTGCGCCGGTGCGCGAACTCGAGGGAAGCGAATACGGCGCCTGCAGGCTCGGTCTGGAGGGCCGTTCCGTGGTGTTTCGCGAAGCCCGGGTCACACCGAAGAAGATCGGACAGTTCGTGACGATGTGGAAACGTTCGTCGCCCGATGGGCCGATCGCGCCGTTGGACGCCGGCGACGCGGTGGATTTCGTGGTGGTCTGGGTGGCGGAGGCCGGCCGGCGCGGGCAGTTCGTCTTCGACCGCGCCACCCTGATCGATCGCGACGTCATGTCCGAACAGGGGCTCGGCGGAAAGCGGGCGATCCGGGTGTATCCGCCGTGGAGCCGTCCCGTGGCGAAACAGGCGTTGGCCACGCAACGTTGGCAGGCCGATCGCTTCCTGGGCGTCGGCGCGGACGGTGGCGTCGATGTCCGGCGGGTACTCGGGTTGTTCGGCGCTTGAACGGCGGCCGGCGACAGTTCGCTGTGGCCGAATGCTTGCCGCGATGGAACTTGGATTCCCGTCTTCGCGGGGATGACGAGCAGAAGACGAGCACCAAAGCGAGACGCCCGTTTTAGCCTTTTCCCGAATCCCGAATCCCGAATCCCGAATCCCGAATCCCGAATCCCGAATCCCGAATCCCGAATCCCGAATCCCGGCCGTCAGCCCTCGAACTGCGCCTGCTCCGCGGCGAAGCCCAGCGCCAGCGCGCCCTTGCCGACGTTGACCATGCCGGTCAGGCTCATCACGCTTTCGAACAACTCGACGTTGTTCTCGGCGCAGGCCGCGCGCAGGCGGTCGTAACCGGGCAAGGCGTGCAGCTCGGCCAGTTCGCCGCCGTAGCTCACGCACATCGTCGGCGTGGCCAGGCCGCCGGCGGCCTTGCGCGCGGCGAATTCGAACAGTTTCTGCGCCGCCTGGTCGTAGCCCTTGATCTTGGCCACCGGGCCGGTCTCGCCGCGGTTGCAATGCAGCACCGGCTTGATGTCCAGGGCGCTGCCGAGCGCGGCGCTGAGGAAACTGACGCTGCGGTCGCCGCGCACCCGGGTGCGCGCGCGCAGGTAGTTGAGGTCGCGCGGAATCAGATAGCCGTGGGTGTGCAGGGCCAGGTATTCGAGCCGGGCACGGATCTTCGGCGCGCCCTCGCCCGCGTCGCGCAGCCGCGCCGCCTCGACCGCGGTCACGCCCTGGGCGGCGAACAGGTTCAGGGTATCGATGACGCGCAGGGCGAACGGGGTGTGGATGCCGGCGGCGCTGCGCACCGGCTTGTAGTCGTTGAGGATCGCGAAGCTGGCCTGGTTGGCGTTCTCGTAGATCGGACTGCGGGTCTTGGTGATGGTCAGGCAGAACACGTAGTCGTAGTCGATCGCCAGTTGGCTGACGAACAGATCGCGCACTTGCTGCACCGTGTACGGTGTGGTCTCGGCCTCGAAGCCGCGTTCGGCCAGGTGGGTGTGCAGGAACTGCAGGGTCGCCTGCTCGTTGCGGTGGTCGGCGAGTACGGCCTGGCCGATGCGCACGGTGATCGGCAACAGATGGATGTGGTGTCGTTCCAGGTACTCCAGCGGCAGGTCGCAAGCGGAGTCGACGACGATTCCAATGCGCATGTTCCCCCCCGGGTCGTGGCTGGCATCAATCGAATGTTACGAGCATACCTTTTTGTGGCGCCGATCACGCATCGACTTTGCGCCGCTTGGCGGGCGAGGTTCAGCTGCGCCGCTGCTGGCCCAGGGGCAACCTTGTCAGACGCTGCATCTCCGGATCGTGAAGCAGCTCGGGATGCTGCAATGCGTCAAGCGCGAACTCGTGCGCGTCGCAGCCCCAGAACAGCTCGCTTCCGAACTTCAACGTAGGAACGCCGTACACACCGGCCGCGATCGCCGCGTCGGTGTTGGCGCGCAGCGCGGCCTTGGTCGCCTCCGCGCCGAGCGCGGCCGGGTCGATGCCGAGCGCGTCGATCACCGGCTGCAGCGCCTCGACGCCGTCGCCGGCCTGGCCGCGGCGCCAGATCCAGTCGAAGATCGCATCGACCGCCTCGGGCGTGCCGCCTGCCGCGATGCACAAGCGCAATGCCGCGATCGGATTGAACGGATGCGCCGGCGGGTAGCGCAGCTCGATCCCGTCGCGGCGCGCCTGCCACAGGGTGTGGCGGTAGGTGAATTCGCGCTTGCCCGGGATTTCCGCCGGCCCCTTCTGCCCGCGCGCCTGCAGCACCGCGGCGAACACGATCGGCACCGGCTCCACCGCCAGCTCGGCCAGGCGCGGGCGCAGCTTCTGCCAGTGAAGGTAGGCGAACGGCGAGATGAAATCGAAGAACCAGCGCCGCTCGCCGGCCGCCGCGCTCACTTCCAGGCCCCGAGGATCAGGCCGTACAGGGCGAACTGGAGGATGTGGTAGCCGCTGTCGATCATCCACAGCACCGGCCCGCGCTGGGCGAAGGCGTAGTTGATGCCGAAGCTCATCGAGACGAAGAACAGGCCGACCACGAAGCCGACCCCGAAGCCGTCGGCGGCGTTGGCCGCCGGCGGCAGGAACACCGCGAACACCAGCGCGGCCAGGAAGCTGCACACGATCGCGGTGGCGAAGATCAGCGCCGGGTGGCGCGGCTGCGCGTCCGGGTCGATCCCGGCGGCGCGGCACCACTGCTTCTTGAACAAGGGCCCGTACCACAGCCCGCCGAGCAGGAACGAAGATGCGGTCGCGGCGAGGATCGCCAGCCAGTTGAGTTCCAGGGTGGGCAGGGTCATCGCGGCGTCTCCGGGTTGCGGGTCGAGTCGGCCGTCGCGCGTCAGGCGGCGACGGCCGTCGACAGCATACGCCGCGCCGCGCGCCCGCCGCAGGCGGACGCGCCGGCGGAGCCGTCAGCGCGCGGGCGCCGGATAGGCGCGCGGCAGGCCGTTGTCGGCGCGCAGGTAGCGGTCGCGCAGTTCGGTCTGACGGCTGCGCATCGGGATCGCGCGGCCGTCCATCCACACCTGCAGGGCGACGTGGGCGACGTCGAGCGGATCGCCGCTCCACAGCACCAGGTCGGCGCGCTTGCCCGGGGCGATGCTGCCGACGTCGCCGGCGACGCCGAAGGTGTCCGCCGGTACCCGGGTCAGCCCGGCCAGGCCGTCGGCCCAGGGCA
The DNA here is from genome assembly GCF_037027445.1 of Lysobacter firmicutimachus. Taxonomy (NCBI): domain Bacteria; kingdom Pseudomonadati; phylum Pseudomonadota; class Gammaproteobacteria; order Lysobacterales; family Lysobacteraceae; genus Lysobacter; species Lysobacter firmicutimachus. The sequence continues at coordinate 4,622,516 of NZ_JBANDL010000002.1, read as the reverse complement.
GGCCGGCGGCGACCGCATTGCCGGCCAACTGGCGCACCTTGCGCGCGTTGTGCGCGGCGCCGCCCTCGCTGAAACCGACCGCGACCCCGGCCGCGCGCAGCCGCGCGGCGTTCTCCAGGCTGGCGCCGACCTGATCGAAGTCGCTGGGCAGGTTGGACAGCGGATTGACGAACACCGGCACCTGCGCCGCGGCCAGCTGGGGCGCCAGGCGCCAGGCCTCGGCGCCGCCGGCGATGGCGATCCGCAGCTTGTGCCGCGACGACCAGCGCAGCAGCTGGCGGATGTCGGCGGCGCGGTCGACGCCGAACACGATGCGGCCGCCGCCGTCGAGGTACTTGAGCAGGGCCTGGCGCCCGGCCGGGGTCAGCAGGGCCGCGTGGTGGCCGGACGGAAGGCGCCCGCGCGCCTCGTCGATCAGCTGATCGAGAATCATCCATTGCGCCGCGCGCGAACTGCCGCTGAGGCCGAGGCTGTCCTTGCCCAGACGCACGAACAGCGCGCGCGGCCCGATCGGGTCGGGGCCGCCGTCGAGGCGCTCGACCCCGCCCTGGCCGGCGACGATCGAGCCGCCGGCGGCGGTGCCGGCGCCGAGCAGGGTCCAGCCGATGCCTTCGATGCGCGCGACCGGGATCAGCACCGAGTCGGGGTTGTAGGCCAGGGTCACGTCGAACTCCGGCCGCACCGTCATTTCCTTGGTGTCGGCGCCGAGCGCGACGGTCTGGTCGACGGTCGACTTCTCGCCGGAGACCTCTTCCAGGCCCAGTTCGGTGATGCCGCCGAACAGGGTCGGGGTCAGCGGCCGGCCTTCGGCCTCGACCACCTGGGCGCCGGCCGGCGCGCTCAGGCGCTTGCCGATCGCGCGGACCACCCCGCCCGACACCAGCACGTCGGCGTGTTCGAGCGAACCCTGCGCGGTGGCGGTGTGCACTGTGGCGTTGCGGATCAGCAGGTTCTGCGCCGGCGCGGCGAAGCTGGCGGCGGCCAGCAGGGCGGCGGCGAGAACGCGGCGGCGGACGGCGGCGCGGTTCATCGCAGGCCTCCGGTCGTCGCCGCGCCCTGGGTCGCGGGTTGGCCGAGCATGAAGTCGGACTTGGGCTGGCGCGCCGGGTCGGCGCGGTCGTAGATCCGCGCGCCGTCGACGTAGACCTGTTCGGCCTTGGCGTAGACGCTGAAAGGGTTCCCGTTCCAGACCACCACGTCGGCCATCTTGCCCGGCTCCAGGGTGCCGGTGCGCTCGCCGATGCCCAGCGCCTTGGCCGGGTTCTGGGTCAGCCAGCGGATCGCGCGTTCCGGCGCGATCTCGATCCCGGCCAGGCGCGCATGCGCGATCACCTTGGCTGCTTCCTGGTTGAGCCGCTGGATGCCTTCCTCCGAATCCGAATGCACGATCGCGCAGCTGTTGGCCGGGCGGTCGACGATGGCGATGTTCTCCTGGATGCCGTCGAAGGCCTCCATCTTGAAGCCCCACCAGTCGGCCCACAGCGCGCCGCACACGCCTTCGGCGGCAAGCCGGTCGGCGATCTTGTAGGCCTCCACGCCGTGGTGGAAGGCGCTGACCTTGAAGCCGAACTCCTTGGCCAGGTCGAGCATGGTGGTCATCTCGTCGGCGCGGTAGCAGTGGATGTGGACCCGGATGTCGCCCTTGATCGCGCCGGCCAGGGTGTCGAGCTTGAGGTCGCGCTTGCCGCCGGTGTCCTTCTCGCTGTCGGCGCCGTTGCCGTTGGGCTTGGCGCTGCTCTGCCACCAGCGCTTCTTCTGCGGCGCGGCGTTCTTCGGCGTGGTCTTGCGCAGGTATTCGCTGGCGTCGATGAAGGCGGCGCGGTAGCCGGCGACGTTGCCCATGCGCGTGCCCGGCGAGGTGTTGCGGCCGCCGTAGACGCGCTTGGGGTTTTCGCCGCAGGCCATCTTCAGGCCCCAGGGCGCGCCCGGGAATTTCATCGCCTGGTAGCTCACCGCCGGCACGTTCTTCAGGGTCACGCCGCGGCCGCCGATCAGGTTGGCCGAGCCGGGCAGGATCTGCAGCGAGGTGACGCCGCCGGCCAGGGCGGTGGCGAAGCCGGGGTCCTGCGGCCAGATCGAATGCTCGGCCCACACGTTCGGGGTCACCGGGCCGGTCATCTCGTTGCCGTCGGAATGCGCGCCGACGCCGGGGCTGGGGTAGACGCCCAGGTGCGAGTGCACGTCGATGAGACCGGGGGTGATCCACTTGCCCTCGGCCGCGACCCGGGTCGCGTCGGCCGGGGCCTCCAGGTGGCTGCCGACGGCGACGATCTTGCCGTCGCGCAGCAGCACGTCGGCGCGGTCCAGGCGCTGGCCGGTGCCGGTCAGCACCGTAGCGCCCTGCAGCAGCACCGGGCCGGAGGCGAGCGGGCGGTAGGTGCTGGGGTAGGGGTCCTGGGTGTAGCGCGAGGCGGCCGGCGCCGGCGTCGCGGCCTGCGCGACGCTGCCCAGCAGCGCCAGGGCGCAGCCGGCGAAGAGCGGTCGAAGCATGATTTTCCCCGGAAAAGCGAGCAATTCAAACGGATTGCGGGCGACCTTGAACCGTAGCGGCGGCGATCGGCGCTGCCAACCCTGACGAAGGTCATAGGCATGCCACAATGGCCGGACAACAACTAGAAAAGGCCAAGAACGTGAAAGACAAAGAACAGATCGTCGAAAACTGGCTGCCGCGCTACACCGGCGTCCCGCTGGACCAGTTCGGCGAGCACATCCTGCTGACCAATTTCGGCGGCTACCTGCACACCTTTGCCCGTCTCACGGGCGCCGAAGTCGTGGGCCTGGACCGGCCGATGCCGAGCGCGACCGCCGACGGCATCACCATGATCAACTTCGGCATGGGCAGTCCCAACGCGGCGACTATGATGGACCTGCTGTCGGCGATCATGCCCAAGGCGGTCCTGTTCCTGGGCAAGTGCGGCGGCCTCAAGCGCAAGAACCAGCTCGGCGACCTGGTGCTGCCGATCGCCGCGATCCGCGGCGAGGGCACCTCCAACGACTACCTGCTGCCGGAGGTGCCGGCGCTGCCGGCCTTCGCCCTGCAGCGCGCGGTCTCGACCACGATCCGCGACCTCGGCCACGACTACTGGACGGGCACGGTCTACACCACTAATCGCCGCGTCTGGGAGCACGACGAAGCCTTCAAGGAACGGCTGCGGGCGATGCGCTGCATGGCCATCGACATGGAGACCGCGACCGTGTTCGCCGCCGGCTTCGCCAACCGCATTCCCTGCGGCGCGCTGTTGCTGGTGTCCGATCAGCCGATGATCCCGGAAGGGGTCAAGACCGAAGCCTCCGACGCCAAGGTCAGCGCCAGCTTCGTCGACAACCACATCAGCGTGGGCATCGAAGCGCTGAAGCTGATCCGCCGCCACGGCAAGTCGGTGCGGCATTTGCGCTTCGACGAGTAAGCCGCCGCCGCGCATCGAGCCCCCTCTCCCGCGCGCGGGAGAGGGGTTGGGCGAGGGCTCCCCGGTTCTGGCGCGGCTGAACGGTTCACCCCTGCCGCCAATCTCAAATCCCTTGTTTTTAAGGGTTCTGGGACGCCCCGCACGCCGCCTCGCACGGCCTGAGACCTGCCCGGCCGACACTGTGCTCCACGGCCGGAGGACAGGTCATGGAACAGCTCATCTTCACCGTCATCGGCGCCCTGCTGACCTGGGCGTTCTACTTCATCCAGCGCATCGCCGAACGTCGCGGCACGGTCGACGCGATCGAGCGCGGCAAGCAGCTGCTGGCGCTCAAGCAGGAACTCGACGGCGCCCACACCAGCGTCGAGGAACTGCGCCGCTTCGAAAGCCGCCTGATCGGCAAGGCCGAGACCACCGCGCGCATCGCCGACCGTTACGTCGGCAAGGCCGAGGCATTGGCGCGCGACAGCGACGATGCCAACGTCAGTCAGGCCGACATGAGCCGGCACGCATTGGCCGAACTGGAACGCGAGCAGGCACGGCTGGAACGCGTGGTCGCACGCTTGCGCGGCCAGCTCGACGGCAAGAGCCGGGAGGCGTTCGAGCAGACCCACCAGGCCTGGCTGGCATTCCGCGAGCGCCATGCGCGCTTCGTCGCCCAGTCGTACTCCTCGCGCGCCGTGCAGCCGCTGATTCACGCGGTCACCATGGAAAACCTGACCGCGGCCTGGATCAACGAACTGGAAACCCAGCTCGGCGAAGCGCCCGACGCGGGCCCGCCTGCGGCGGCGTAAACCCTGGTTGTCTGTAGGAGCGGCGTGAGCCGCGACTACCGCAGTGGTGTACGCGAGCGAAACATCCGAAGCCCGGACAACCAGTAGCGACAACAGACGACGCAGGCAACCGGGCTTCGGCCGTAGCGCTTTCGATCACCGCTGCGGTGGTCGCGGCTCACGCCGCTCCTACAAGAGCAATCCGGCTTGCGCCGCTCCTACAACAGCGATGCGGTTCACGCCGCTCCTACAAGAGCGGCTGGCTTCGACACGGTGTTGCGGCGGTGCTAGGGTGCGGCCCTGTCTTCGCGATCTCAGGTTAATCATGTCCGTCACCGCACAAGACGTCGTCGCCTTCTGGCGCAACGCCGGGCCGAGCCGCTGGTTCGACCGCGACGAGCAGTTCGACCATCAATGCCGCAGCGGTTTCCTCGAAGCCCACTTCGCCGCCGCGCGCCGCGAGCACGACGACTGGGTCGAACGCGACGCCGAGTCGGCGCTGGCGCTGCTGATCCTGCTCGACCAGATCCCGCGCAACGTGTTCCGCGGCAGCGCGCACTCCTATGCGACCGATCCGCTCGCGCGCCACTACGCCCGGCGCGCGCTGGCGCTCGGTCACGACCAGCGCATCGAGCCGGCGTTGCGCGCGTTCTTCTATCTGCCGTTCGAGCACTCCGAGGACCTGGCCGACCAGCGCCTGTCGCTGGAACTGCATCGGCGCCTGCCGGCTAACGCCGACGGCAGCGATCCGGCGCGGTGGGCGCAGCAGCACCTGGACCTGATCGAACGTTTCGGCCGCTTCCCGCACCGCAACGCCGCCCTCGGCCGCGAATCGACCGCCGACGAACAGGCCTACCTCGACGGCGGCGGCTTCAAGGGCTGAGCCGCTTCGGTTACCCCCTGTCGCGGCGAACGCCTCTTGTAGGAGCGGCGTGAGCCGCGACCACCGAAGCGATGACAGAACGCGCGCCGGCCGAAGTCGGTCATGCGGCATGGGCCATGCCCGCGCCGGCGGTCTGGGCTCCGGATGCTTCGCTCGCGTCCACCGCTGCGGCTGTCGCGGCTCACGCCGCTCTTACAAGAGCCGTCGCGGCGTTCAATCGAGCAAATGGCGTTGCGGCGAATACTCGACCATGTGCAGGGTGCGGTCCTGGATCTGTCCGACCATGCGGCCGCGGCTGCGGGTTTCGCGCTTGATCCGCGACCATTCCTCGTCGGCCATGAACCGGGCCCAGCGGTCCTTCATCGTCGCTTCGTCCGGCCATTCCAGCAGATAGGCGAATTCGGTCCGCTGCTCCTGCCGGGTCTCCCACATGGCGACGATGCGGAAGTCGTAGCGCTGCATGATCCGCAGCGCATGATCGCGGAAGCGGGCGTGGAAATGCGGCTTGGTGTCTTCGAAGATTTCGTAGATGCGCAGCTGCTGGATCGGCGCGGGGACCGGCTTGGGCGGATCGGCGGCGCGGGCGAGGGTGGCGAGCAGGCACAGCGCGGCGAGCGCGCCGAGGGCGCGGATCGGGAAGGCGAAGGTCACGGGCTACTCCGCAGCAGGCGCCGATCCGTGGCGAGGTGGGCAACGAGGCGCGAGGTTAGGGGGCGTCGCCGCAGGCCGGCATCGGCCACAAGGCGGAGACGAGATGGGCGTTGGTGACCAGTCAGGTTGAAGCGACCGCCTCGGATGCCGGGCGGAAGCGGATCGCGCGGAAGCCCCCCGCGCCAGGTGTCCACCCCAGCGCGATCCGGCGTGCGCAAACGAAAACGGCCGCGACGCAGGGCGTCGCGGCCGTCGCGGCGGCGGCTGGCGCCGGCGGCTCAGTATTTGGCGATGCCCGGCTCGATGTCGGCCCAGGCGTCGATGCCGCCGACCACGTTATAGACCTCGCCGAAGCCGAGCTGGCGGAAGTGCTCGGCGGCCTGGGCGCTGCGGCCGCCGTGGTGGCACAGAAAGGCCAGCGCGGTGTCCTTGGGCAGCGCCTCGAGCGTGGCGGTGCCGGCGTCGAAGGTATCGAAGGCGACACCGGCCTGGGCCAGCGCGCGCTCCTCGGCCGGGCGTACGTCGACCAGGCGCAGGCTGCCGGCGGCGACGCGTTCGCGCGCCTGGGCCGGGGTCAGCGGCTGCACCGCCGGCGGCGCGTTCGGGTTGACGATCACCAGGCCGCGGCCGCGTTCGTCGTCGGCCCAGTCGATCGACACACCGTCGGCGCGGCGCGCGTGCATCCAGTCGGTCTGCACCCGCACACCGTCGACTTCGACCGCGATCGCCGCAGCGTCGACCGGCGCCAGCTGCAGGCGCACGTTGTAGCGCGGGTCGACTTCCAATTGCACCGCATAGCCTTCGCCGGCGTTGGCGACGGCATCGCGCAGCATCTTGGCCGCCGCCGGGGTGATGCTGAGCCTGGGCGGGCTGCGATCCGGCGCCGGCAGGCCGAGCAGGCCGTGCAGTTCGCCGCTGGCGGCCATCTGCTCGACGATGTCGCTGCCGCCGACCAACTGGCCGTCGACGTACAACTGCGGAATGGTCGGCCACTCGCCGTAGACCTTGATGCCCTCGCGGAGGTCCGCATCGGCCAGCACGTCGACGTGGGCGTAGCCCTGCGGCAGCAGCGCGTTGAGCGCGCCGGCGGCCTTGGCCGAGAAACCGCATTGCGGCGCGTTCGGCGCGCCCTTCATGAACAGCACGACGCGATTGGACTGGAGCAGGGTTTCGATGCGCGAACGCAGGGCGGGATCGAGGGACATGACGGTCTGGCGGGCGGAGATGGGGCTCACATGGGGGCGGGGCGCCGGCGGCGCAAGGTAGGATGCAGGCTCTGTTCGCCCCCTCCCGCCCGATCAGCCCCCGAGACCGCGCCCCGCGCATGGACCGCCCCTTCGCCGCCGCTCACCGACCGCCGCGCCGGCCTTGGGCCTGGGCCGGCTGGTTCGCCGCCTCGCAGTTGCTGGTGGCGGCGTTGTGGTGGCGCTACGGCTGGGCGATCGGCCTGGCGGCCCTGCTGCCGAGTCATGCGGCGATGTTCTGGGGCACCCTGTGGCCGCGCTCGCGTCTGTTCGGGCCGGTGCTGTCGCGGTTGGCGACCGCGGAGCGCGCGGTCTGGCTGACCATCGATGACGGCCCGTCGCGGGATACCCAGGCCATGCTCGACCTGCTCGATGCGCACCGCGCCAAGGCCACCTTCTTCGTCGTCGCCGAGCGCGCCGAGCGCCATGCCGGCCTGCTGCGCGAGATCGTCCGCCGTGGCCACGAGGTCGGCAACCACAGCCACAGTCACCCCTCGGCGCGGTTCTGGGCGCTGGGGCCGCGGGCGATGGCGCGCGAAATCGGCGAGGCCCAGCGGCGCCTGGCCGCGTTGCTGCCGCAGCCGCCGCGCTGGTTCCGCGCCGTGGTCGGCATGGCCAATCCCTTCACCGCCGCGCCGCTGCGCCGCCACGGCCTGAGCCGGGTGGCCTGGAGCGCGCGCGGTTTCGACGCGGTCGAGGCCGACCCGGACAAGGTGGTGGCGCGGATCGAACGCGATCTGGCCCCGGGCGCGATCGTGCTGATGCACGAGGGCTCGGGCCACGGCCGCAACGTCGAAGCGATGCGCCGCCTGTTGGCGCGGCTGGACGAGCTGGGCTACCGCTGCGCTTTGCCGGAAGCGCGTCCCGGCGACGCCTGAGCGCGTTCCCGGTTCGCCGTTCCGGCCGGGGCGCTTTACTCGGGCCGCGCGGCGACGATGCGCCAGTTGTTGAACGGGGTGCGGCCGAACAGCGGGGTGAACTCCACCGCCAGCCCCGCCGCGATCAGGCGCGCGCGCAGCGCCGCGCCATCGGGGTAGTACCGCGGGGTCGCGTTCATCCAGCCCAGCACGCGCGAGAACAGGTCGACCGCACGGGTGATGCGGGCGCGGCCGGTGCCGTCGTCCAGGCCGGTGCGGATCACCAGCCGCGCGCCGGGCGTCAGCATCGCGATCATCGCGTCCAGCGCCCGTTCCTGCGCCGGGTAGGGAATGAACTGCAGCACGTCGAGGATCGCCACGCTGCCGCGGTGTTCGGGCACTTCGCGCGCCAGGTCGACCACGTCGAAACCGGCCTGGTCCAGCCCGACCCGCGCGGCGGCGCGTCGGGCGCGGCGGATCTTGGCCGCATCGCTGTCGACGCCGCGGTAGGGCAGGCGGATGCCGTCGGCGTGCAGGGTGTGGGCGAGCAGGCCCAGGCCGCAGCCCAGGTCGAGCAGCGGCGCGCGGGTGCCGCGCAGGGCCGCGCTGACGCCCGGGTACAGCGGATCGCTGCCGAGCTTGGCGCGGCTGTAGTAGTAGTCCCAACGGTTGCCGAGCGGATGCTCGGGCAGATAGGCGCGCGCGATGCTGTCCGCCTGTCCGTGGGCCATGGCCTGTACCGCTTCGTTCATCGTCTGGTCGGGCGTGGAGACGCGGGCCGTCCAGTGTCGCATCCGTCGGCCGCGCGCGGGAACCGCAGCGCGGCGCGGGGCTCAGGCCGCTTCGGTCAGCAGGCGCTGCGCGACCGGCAGGGCCAGCGCGGTCCATTCGGCGTACATCGCCGCCGACGGATGCAGGCCGTCCTCGGCCAGCATCGCGCTATCGGCGCTGAGCCGGCGCGAGACCGGCGCGATGTCGACGTAGGCCACGCCGTACTCCGCGCACAGGCGTTCGGCGGCGGCGTTGAACGCATCGAGTTCGGCGCCGATGACCGCACCGCCGCGCGCGTCCTTGGCCCCGAACGGAGTCGCGCCCCAGTCCGGGATCGACAGCACCAGCACCCGCTCGCGGCGGCCGCGCGCATAGCCGAGCGCGCGCTTGAGCAGGGCGCGGAACTCGCCGGCGTACTCGGCCGCGCTGCGGCCGCGGTACTGGTTGTTGACCCCGATCAGCAGGCTGACGAAGTCCCATTCGCCCAGCGGTTCGGACAGGTCCAGCGCGGTCGCCAGTTCGTCGGTGGTCCAGCCGGTGGTGGCGATGATGCGCGGGTCGGCCAGGCCGATGCCGCGCGCGCGCAGCGCCGCGGCCAGCTGCACCGGCCAGCGGCCGTTCTCGGCCACCGCTTCGCCGATGGTGTAGCTGTCGCCGAGCGCCAGATAGGACATGCTCATGTCAGGCTGCGCCATGGCGGCTCAGGCCACCGCAGCGCGGGCCTTGTCGTCGGCGCGCTCGGCGTAGCGGTCGAGCACACGTTCGATGCGCAGGAACACCTCGCGCACCTGCTCCGGCAGCGGCAGCAGGGTGACGCGGAAATGATTGCGGTAGGGTACGTTGAAGCTCGAGCCCGGCACCACCAGCACGTCTTCGGTTTCCAGCAGTTCGAGCGCGAACTTGTGGTCGTCGAAGCCCTGCGCCGCGGCGCCGGTCACCGCCGGGAAGGCGTACAGCGCGCCGGCCGGGGCGACCAGCTCCAGGTGCTTGCTGGCCTGCACCGACTCGATCACCGCGCGGCGCGCTTCGTACAGGCGGCCGCCCGGCGCGCACAGCGGGGCGATGGTGTCCTCGCCGTGCAGCGCGGCTTCGATCGCGAACTGGCCCGGCACGTTGGCGCACAGGCGCAGCGCGCCGAGCAGATCCATGGCGTGATGGAAATCGCCGCTGGCGACCGGGTCGCCGGACAGCACCGCCCAGCCCACGCGCCAGCCGCAAGCGCGGTGGACCTTGGACAGGCCGCCGAAGCTCAGGCAGGGCAGGTCGCCGGCGATCGGCGCGATCGGGGTGAACTGCGCGCCGTCGTACAGGATCGAGTCGTAAATCTCGTCGCACATCAGCAGCAGCTTGTGGCGCGCGGCGATGGCGACGATGCGCTCGATCAGCTCGCGCGGGTAGGCCGCGCCGGTCGGGTTGTTGGGGTTGATCAGGACGATCGCGCGGGTGCGGCTGGAGATCAGTTGCTCGATCTCGTCCGGGTCGGGCAGGAAGCCGTTCTCCGGCTGGCAGCGGTAGTACACCGGGCGGCCGTCGTTGAGGATGGTCGCCGCCGACCACAGCGGGTAGTCGGGCGAAGGCAGCAGCACTTCGTCGCCGGGATTGAGCAGGGCGCGCAGCGACAGGTCGATCAGCTCGCTGACGCCGTTGCCGACGAACACGCGCTCGGGCGAGGCGTTGGGCGTGCCGCGCTGCTTGTGGAACGCGGCGATCGCTTCGCGCGCGATCGGCAGGCCTTGCTGGTGGGTGTAGGGATCGGTGTCGGCGATGCGCTCGGCGATCGCGCGCTGCAGGTGCTCCGGCGCGCGGAACCCGAACGCGCCCGGATTGCCGATGTTGAGCTTGATCTGCTTGCGTCCCTGGGCCTCCAACTCGCGAGCTCGCCGGGCCAGTTCACCGCGGATTTCGTAGCGGACTTCGGACAGGCGTTCGCGGGTTTTCAGGGGCGGAAGGGACATCGCGGCAGGATCGGAATGGGAAAGGTGCCGTCCAGACTAGCTGAATCGCAATCACTAATCAGCTGATCGCCCGGCCCGGCGGGGCCGGCAGGCGGGGGCGGGGCGCACAGTTCACCGGGCCGGGCGGCGACGCGGGCGGGGAGGGGGCGGGCGAGGCGTCGCGCGGCCCGCCGCGACGGGCGCCGAGGGCCGCGCGACCGGCCGCCTATGTAGAATCGCGCCATGTCCCCCGTCGTGCGCGCCTTTGACCCCTGAACTGTCCGCCTTGCAGGCGATCGGCTGGCCGATCACGGCCGCCGACCCGCTCCCGGCCGACCCGGTCTGGCAGCAGGCCCTGGCCGAGCACCCCCACGCGCGCCCGGCGCGGGTGGTCGAGCAGCACCGCAGCGGCTATGTGGTTGCCGACGGCCCCGACAGCAGCTTCCCGGTCGACTCCCTGCCCGAATGGCAGCGCCCGCGCTTCCCGCCCGAGCAACGCCCCGGGGTCGGCGACTGGCTGCTGATCGAGGGCGAGGGCCGGCGCCGGGTGGTGGCGCTGCTGCCGCGCCATACCGCGATCAAGCGCGGCGCCGCCGGCGAGCACTACAAGCAGCAGCTGATCGCCGCCAACGTCGATACCGTATTCGTGGTCTGCGGCCTCGACGCCGACTTCAACCCGCGCCGGATCGAGCGCTACCTGCTGCTGGTGCGCGGCGGCGCCGAGCCGGTGATCGTGCTGACCAAGGCCGACGAGGCCCTGGCCGCCGACGAGAACGCGATCGCCGCCGCGACCGGGGCGCTGATCGAACTGGCCCAGGGCGTGGCGGTGCGCGCGGTCAACGCCCGCGACCGCGACGGCGTGCGCGAGGCCTTGGCGGCGTGGCTGGGCCCGGGCCGCACCGCGGTGTTGGTCGGTTCCTCCGGCGCCGGCAAGTCGACCCTGACCAACAGCCTGCTCGGCATCGAGCGGATGAAGACCGGCGCGGTGCGCGAAAGCGATGCCCGCGGCCGCCATACCACCACCCACCGCGCGCTGATCCCGCTGCCGACCGGCGCCTGCCTGATCGACACCCCCGGCATGCGCGAGCTGAAGCCCACCGGCGAGGAAGACGTCGCCGAGAACTTCGCCGACGTCGAGTCCCTGGCCGAGCAATGCAAATTCCGCGACTGTTCGCACCACCGCGAACCCGGCTGCGCGGTGCGCGCCGCGATCGAGGGCGGGCGCCTGGACCCGCAGCGCTTCGCCAATTACCTCAAGCTGCGCGAGGAAGTCGCCGGCGCCGCCAACAAGCTCGCCAACCGGCGCGCGCAGAAGGCCGACGAGAAAGTGCTGGGCAAGGCGCTGAACAAGCGCCTGGAAGACAAGTATGGCCGGCGCTGAGGCCGGCTCGGGGATGTGCGTGCCGGCCGGCGGCCGAAGCTTGCCGTTGCCTCCGCCTTTGCTGCAAACACAAGCCACCCCACACCCCGCCCCCCGAGCCGCCGCATGAGCCTGCTCTCGCCCAGCCTGCACGCCGAGATCCAGCACCATGCCGCGCTCGATGCGCGCATGGTCCGTGCCGCGCGCGGGATCAAGCTGTTGACCATGGCCAGCTGGCCGGCCGGCATGGAGGTGCAGTTCCTCGCCGACTACGCCCGCGGCACCGCGCGGCCGCCGACGGTGATCTACCCGCAATACGACTTCGCCGACGTCCGCGCCGAACTGGACGCGATCGCCGCCGAGGCCGACCCCGACCATCCGCTCGGCGAGTACCTGATCGATTCCTCGCGCAGCTGGGGCATCGCCGCGCAGCTGGTGGAATCGCTGGGCTCGCCGGAGGTGACGGGTTACTCGATCCAACTGTTCGGCCAGCCCGACGTGGCCCTGCCGGGGCAGGGACCGAGCACGCGCGAAGCGGCCAACCACTTCATCTCCATCGCCGACGAACTCGACCGCGAGCTGATGTCGCCGGCCGAGACGGTGCAGATCTCCGCCACCGCGCTGAGCCTGCAACTGCAGCGCGACCTAGACGACTACTTCGACGGCCGGGTGATCGAGGTCGTGCTCGACCCCGAGCTGATCGCCAAGGCCGCCGCCGGCGCGACCCGCATTCGCCTGCGCAGCGGCGCGGCGTTCAGCGACTACGACCGTCACCAGCTGCTGCAGCACGAGGCCTTCGTGCATTCGCTGACCGCGCTCAACGGCCGCGAACAGCCGGTGCTGCCCAGCCTGGCCTTGTCGTCGCCGCGCAGCACCGCCACCCAGGAAGGCCTGGCGACCTTCGCCGAACAGATCACCGGCAGCATCGACATCGGCCGCATGAAGCGCCTGAGCCTGCGCATCGACGCAGTGGCGATGGCGCTGGACGGCGCCGACTTCATCGAAGTGTTCCGCTACTTCATCGACGCCGGCCAGTCGCCGGAGGACAGCTTCGCCTCGGCTCAGCGCGTCTACCGCGGGGTACCGACCTCGGGCGGGGCGGCCTTCACCAAGGACACCGTCTACCTGCGCGGTCTGGTCGGCGTGCACACCTTCTTCCGCTGGGCCTTGCGCCAACAGAAGCTGCACCTGTGCCGCTGGCTGTTCGCCGGCAAGATGACCCTGGGCGACGTGCAGCGCTTCGAGCCCTTGTTCCAGGACGGCGTGCTGGCGCCGCCGCGCTGGATGCCGCCGTGGATCACCCGCGCCAACGGCCTGGCCGGCATGCTGGCGTTCTCGTTGTTCGCCAACCGCATCCGCCTGGACCAGATGGCCGAAGGCGACTTCAGCGAAATCGGCTGAGGCTTCTGTAGGAGCGGCGTGAGCCGCGACAGTCGCAGCGACGCATGCAAGCGCCGCGGCCGAAGGCGGTACGCTGCACACGCTCGCCTTCCTGGGCGACCGGTCTTCGGACAGTCCGCTGCCGATCGCCGCTGCGGTGGTCGCGGCTCGCGCCACGCCGACAGGGGCGGCGCTTCAAGCCATGTGCAAGCCGCCGTTGACCGCGTAATCCGCGCCGGTGACGAATGCGGCATCGTCCGAGGCCAGCCAGGCGCACAGGCTGGCGACCTCCTCCGGCTTGCCCAGCCGGCGCACCGGCACCGACGCGGCCAGGCGGTCGAGCACGTCGGGCGGGAAGGCGCTGATCGCGGCGCTGGCCACGTAGCCCGGCGAGACCGTGTTGACCGTGACCCCGCGCGCGGCGAACTCCTGCGCCAGGGCGCGGGTGAAGCCGTGCATCGCCGACTTGGCGGTGGCGTAGTTGACCTGGCCGATCTGGCCCTTCTGCGCGCTGACCGAGGCGATGTTGATGATCCGCCCCCAGCCGCGCGCCGACATGCCGTCGATGACCTGCTTGGTGATGTTGAACAGGCTGTGCAGATTGCTGGCCATGACCGCGTTCCAGTCGTCGCGGGTCATCTGCCGGAACAGCACGTCGCGGGTGCCGCCGGCGTTGTTGACCAGCACGTCGATTTCGCCGACCTCGGCCTTGACCTGGGCGAAAGCCTCCACGCTGGAGGTCCAGTCGGCGGCGTTGCCCTCCGAGGCGATGAAGTCGTAGCCCAGCTCGCGTTGTTCGCGCAGCCAGGCGGCCTTGCGCGGCGAACCCGGACCGCAGCCGGCGACCACGGTGTGCCCGTGGTCGGCGAGTTTCTGGCAGATCGCAGTGCCGAGGCTGCCCATGCCGCTGGTGACGTAGGCGATGCGGAGTGTCATGGCGAACGGTTCCTGTGTTGGACGAACGACGGCGAGGTGGGTGTCTGTAGGAGCGGCGTGAGTCGCGACCACCGAAGCGGTGTACGTGAGCGTTGCGGCCGAGGGCGACGCGGATACGGCCGGGATCGGTCTTGGCGCTCTCCGGTTTTGGGGAAGGGGCGCTTTCGATCGCCGCTCCGGCTGTCGCGGCTTACGCCGCTCCTGCAAGACTCAGGTGGCCAGCGGATACAAGGCCAGGGCCAGCGAGGCGAACATCAGCACCAGCGACACCAGCACCGCCCACTTCAGGGTGAAGCGCTGGTGGTCGCCGAAGTCGACGTTGGCCATGCCGACCAGCAGATAGGTCGAGGGCACCAGCGGGCTCAGCAAGTGCACCGGCTGCCCGGCCAGCGAGGCGCGCGCCATTTCCACCGGAGTGATGCCGTAGTGGCCGGCGGCCTCCGACAGGATCGGCAGCACGCCGAAATAGAACGCGTCGTTGGACATGAAGAAGGTGAACGGCATGCTCGCGATCGCGGTGATCACCGCCAGGTACGGGCCCCAGGCATCCGGAATCACCGCCAGGAAGCTGCGCGACATCGCTTCGACCATGCCGGTGTTGGACAGGATGCCGGTGAAGATGCCGGCGGCGAAGATCAGCGACACCACCGCCAGCACGTTGCCGGCGTGGTTGCCGATGCGCCGGCGCTGCTCGGCCAGGTCCGGGTAATTGATCACCAGCGCGATCGCGAAGCCGATCATGAACAACACCGGCAGCGGCAGCACGCCCAGCACCAGCGCGGTCATCAGCGCCACGGTCAGGCCGGCGTTGACCCACAGCAGCTTGGGCCGCTTGGTGTCCTCGCTGTCGGCCAGGGTCGGCAGATTGTCGCTGGCGGTGTCCAGCTCCGGGTTCCAGTCGGCGGCGTGGCCATGCAGGGTGACGATGCCCAGCCGCTTGCGCTCGCGCAGGCCCAGGTACCACGCCAGGGCCAGCACCGACAGCAGCGACACGCCCATCGCCGGCACCAGCGGCACGAACACGTCGCTGGGGTCGACGTGCAGCGCGGTCGCCGCGCGCGCAGTCGGCCCGCCCCACGGGGTCAGGTTCATCACCCCGCCGGCGAGAATGGTCACGCAGGTCAGGTTGAGCGCGTTCATGCGCAGGCGCTGGAACAGCGGCAGCATCGCCGAGACGGTGATCATGTAGGTGGTCGAGCCGTCGCCGTCGAGCGAGATCAGCATCGCCAGCACCGCGGTGCCGACCACGATCTTGAGCGGATCGCCCTTGACCAGCTTGAGGATGCGCTTGACGATCGGATCGAACAGGCCGGCATCGATCATGACCCCGAAGTACAGGATCGCGAACATCAGCATCACGCCGGTCGGAGCGATTTTCTTGATGCCCTCGATCATCATCTCGCCGATCCCGGCGCCGTAGCCGCCGAGCAGGGCGAAGGCGATCGGGATCACGATCAGCGCGACCAGCGGCGACAGCCGCTTGCTCATGATCAGGTACATGAAGGTCAGGACCATGCCGAAGCCGAGCGCGGTCAACATGAGGCGGTTCCTTTTCGAAAACGGAGCTGCGTGCGGGGCGCAGCGTTGCGGATGGCGACAGAACGCTCGCGTCCGGCGTCCGCGGATGCGGTCGGCCCGGCGGCGGCGAAACCCGGCCTGTGATCCACGCGAACGCGCGAATCCAGGGCGGTTCGAGCGCCGGAGTCAGAAGTCGTACTGAAAGCGTCCGGTCAACGCGCGGGTCCGGTCCAGCGTGACGCCCGCCAGCCGATCGCGATTGCGGCTCTCGATCCAGTCGAGCATGAAGCGCAGGTTCGAGCGCAGGTGCCAGTTCACCCCGACGCTGGCCTGTTCCATCGACACGTCGCGGAAGTTCGCGCTGCCGTCGAGGTGCTGCTTGCCGCGGATGGTGTCGTAGCGCAGCGCCACCTGCCAGGCGCCGCTGTCGCGCAACGGCTTGACCCGGGCGAAGCGGCCGCTCTTGCTGTCGTAAGGCATCGACTCGCCGGTCAGGAACCAGCCGACCAGGCCGTAGGCCGAGCGCACTTCGCCGCGTTGCGAGCCATCGTCGAAATCGGCGCCGCCGAGTTCGGACTGCACATACAGCGGCCCCTGCGACAGGCCGAACTCCAGCGAGTACTTGTCGACGTCGGTGTCCAGTCCGCGATTGAAACTGACCAGGGTCGCGCGGCTGTTGTCGGACAGATGCCCGGCCGGGCGCGGTGCGATGCGTAGGCCGTTGGCGCCGTCGCGGCCGGGATGGTCGTAATACTCGCGCGCCAGCGACAAGCCCAGGTGCAGGGTGCGTTCGTCGTCGCGCAACGGCGTCCAGGTGCCGCGCGCGCCGACGGCACGGCCCTTGACCTTCCAGGCGTCGATGCTTTCCAGGCTGTAGACGCTGCCGCCTATGGTGTAGTCCGGGCGCGCGGTGATCCAGGCGGCGCCGAGCCGGTACAGCGGCGCGACCGAGCTGGCGAACATCGAGCGCTCCATGAACACGCCGTAGTTCGAACTGATCCGGTCGTCGAGCGTGAAGTACTGCTTGAACTGGCCGACGGTCAGCTTGCCGGCCTTGAAATCGCGGGTGACGTAGACGTCCTTGGCTTCGACGTTGTCGCCGGAGAACTCGTCCTGCAGCCCGGCGAAGTCGCCTTCGATCTTGTAGCCCCAGCCGTAGAACTTGCCCGACAGGTCCAGCCACAGCCGGCGCACTTCGGTGTCGTCGGGGTTGCGCGGGCCGCGCGCATCGTTGTCGAAACTGGCGAAGTCCCAGTGGAGGCGGCCGCCGAATTCGGCGGTGACCGGCCCGTCGGCGACCTCGGCGGCCACCGCGGGCGCGGCGGTCAGGCACAGTGCGACGCACGCGGCGGCGTGGCGGATACACGACATCGATGTTCTCCCGTTGCCCCGTCGCCGGCCCTTTTTTCATGGGATTTCCGGCGACAGGCGCGCATGTCTGCGCTTATAGTTGCTTCAGCCGGGACGGCCAGCCGCAACCCCTCGAACCCAGGCTAGGCGGGCGAAGCTGTCATTGACCTGTCATGCCGGTCCCGGCCGCGCGATCGGGGCGATGAGTCCGATCCGGCTTCACCTGACCGCGGCGCGAGCCGCGACGAGAGCAATCCGTGCGCATCCTGTTGGTCGAGGACAACGCAGACCTGGCCGACGCCATCGTCAGGCGCATGCGCCGCGACGGCCATGCGGTGGACTGGCAGTCCGACGGCATCGCCGCGGCCAGCGTGCTGCGCTATCAGGCCTTCGATCTGATCGTGCTCGACATCGGCCTGCCGCGGCTCAACGGCCTGGGCCTGCTCGCCGGCCTGCGCGAGCGCGGCGACGCTACGCCGGTGCTGATGCTGACCGCGCGCGACGGCATCGAGGACCGGGTCAAGGCGCTCGACGCCGGCGCCGACGACTACCTCAGCAAGCCGTTCGACTTCCGCGAGTTCGAAGCGCGCTGCCGCGCCTTGCTGCGCCGCCACCACGGCCGCGCCGCCGATGCGGTGCAGATCGGCGGCCTGGTGTTCGACGCCGGCGCACACCGGGTGACCCTCGACGGCGAGGCGATCGACCTGCCCAACCGCGAATTCCGCCTGCTGGAAATCCTGATCGGCCGGCTCGGCCAGGCGGTCGGCAAGGACGAGATCGGCAACGGCCTGTTCGGCTTCGACGACGAGGCCGGGCCGAACGCGATCGAGCTCTACGTCGGTCGCCTGCGCAAGCGCCTGGCGGCCGCGCCGCTGCGCATCGTCACCGTGCGCGGGGTCGGCTACCTGCTCGAAGCGGCCGACGCCGGCGGCAACGCCGATGGCTGAGTCCGCGCCGCGCCGCGATTCGATCCGCCGCACCTTGCTGATCTATCTCGGCGCCTTGTCGTTGATCGGCGCGGTGCTGCTGTTCCTGGCGGCGCGCAGTTACGGCCGCAGCGCCGCCGACCGCTCCTACGATCACTTGCTGGTGGCCTCGGCGCTGTCGATCGCCGACAGCGTGGCGCTGGTCGACGGCCAATGGCAGGTCGATCTGCCGTACGCCGCGCTCGATCTGCTGGCGATGGCGCCGGAAGACCGCGTGTTCTACCGCGTGGCCGGCGCCGAAGGCGCGACCATCACCGGCTATGCCGACCTGCCTGCGCCGCCGGCGTTGCCGCGCGACGGCCGGCCGCGGCTGTTCGATGCGGTGTATCGCGGCGAGGCCACCCGGTTCGTCGCGGTCTCGCGTTGGGTCGCCGGGCCGGCGACCCAGGGCCAGGCCATCGTCCAGGTCGGCCAGACCCGCCTGGCGCGCGAGGCCTTGGCCGACGACGTGGTGCTGCGCGCGCTGGTCGCGATCGTGGCCTTGTCGCTGGCGGCCTTGGCGCTGGTCTGGATCGGCGTGCATCGCGCGCTGCGGCCGTTGCAGAAACTCGAACGCGACTTGTCGCTGCGCGAGCCCTCCGACCTGAAGCCGGTCGCCGGCGAAGTGCCGCTGGAGCTCGATCAGCTGGTCGGCGCGCTCAACCGCTTCATGGCCCGCTTGTCGGCCAGCAACGAAACCCTGCGCGCGTTCATGGGCGACGCCGCGCACCAGATGCGCACGCCGCTGGCGGCGCTGCGCGCGCAGGCGCAGCTGGCGCTGGACGAGGACGATCCGGTCGAGCAGCGCCGCAGCCTGGTCACCATCGAGCGCAACGCCAGCCACATGAGCCGCCTGTTGAACCAGTTGCTCAGCGATGCCAGCGCGATCCACCGCAGCCACTTGCAGCAGTTCGAAACCGTCGACCTGGCCGAAGTGCTGCACCAGGCGCTGTACGAATCGATCCCGCAGGCCGGGCCGCGGCCGGACGTGCGCTTGGCCGCGACCGGCGAGCCGATGCGGGTGCGCGGCGACGCCCTGCTGCTGCGCGAGGCGCTGAAGAACCTGATCGACAACGCGCTCAAGCACGGCCGTTCGCCGCCGGGCCGCGACGCCGGGCCGCTGCAGATCGCCCTGACCGTGGCCGAAGACCCGGCCTGGGCGGTGCTGACCGTCGCCGACCACGGCCCCGGCATCGCCCCGGGCGATGCCGGCAGCGTGTTCGAACGCTTCGCCCGCGGCCGCGACGCCGCCGCCGGCGGCGCCGGCCTGGGACTGGCGATCGTCAAGCGCATCGTCGACAGCCACGGCGGCCGGATCGATCTGAGCAATCGGGTCGGCGGCGGTCTGGTGGTGACCTTGCGGCTGCCGCGGGTGACGACGTGATGCGGGAGAAGCCGATGCAAGGCAAGCAGCGAACGACGGCGCCAACCGACGCACGCGCGGCATCGGCATCGCGCGATGCCGCCGTCGCGCGCGTTCACGTCCGTTGCCGGCGTCGCCGCCCGGCCCGGCTTCCCGTGCGCGGCGTGTTGCTGGTGCTGTGGTCGCTTCTCGCCGCCCTCGTCCAGGCCGCTCCCGGCGATGTCCGCACGTTCAAGGCGCCGCACGCCGTCACCGCCCGCCTGCGCATCCACGGCTCGACCGACATCGAGAACTTCGCCGCGGTGATCGCCGACTACCAGCGGCTGCGTCCCGGCACCGAGATCGAGTACGCCGATCTGGTCGCGCAGGATATCTACCGCCGCCACCTGCAGGCGCGCGCCGGCGGCCGCGCCGGCGCCGACCTGTTGATCAGCAGCGGCATGGACCTGCAGACCAAGCTGGCCAACGACGGCCACGCCCTGGCCCACCGCTCGGCCGCCACCGCCGGTCTGCCGGCCTGGTCGCAATGGCGCCATGAGGCCTTCGGCATCAGCTACGAGCCCGTGGTGATCGTCTACAACAAGCGTTTGCTGCCGCCGGGCAAGGTGCCGCGCACCCGGCGCGAACTGCTGGCCCTGCTGCGCGACCCGGCCGCGGGGCTGGCCGGCAAGGTCGGTACCTACGACGTTTCGCGCAGCAGCGTCGGTTATCTGCTGGCGACCCAGGATCACCAGCTCGGCAGCATGGCCGGCGCCCTGCAGGCCGCGCTCGGCGCCAACCGGGTGCGGCTGGAGGAGCGCACCGGCCCGCTGCTGGACCGGGTCGCGCGCGGCGAGTTGGCCCTGGCCTACAACGTGCTCGGCTCCTACGCCCAGGCCCGGGTCGACGCCGGCGCCCCGCTCGGCATCGTCCTGCCCGAGGACTACACCCTGGTCCTGCTGCGCACCGCGCTGATCCCGCGCGGCGCGCCCAACGCGGGCGAGGCCGGGCGCTTTCTCGATTACCTGCTGTCGCCGCGCGGCCAGGCCTTGCTGGCCCGCCAGGTCGGGCTGCAGCCGATCCGCGCCGCCGACGGCGCGCCGCTGGCCCCGCACGCGCGCGACGGCGCCCGCGTGCGCGCGCTGCGGCCGATCCCGCTCGGCCCCGGCCTGCTGGTCTACCTGGATGCGCTCAAGCGCCGCCAGTTCCTCGAAGCCTGGCGCAGCACGGTCCAGCCCGGGCGCAAGGAGGCCGCCGACGCGCCCTGACCGGGCCGCCCATACGCAGGCGTCGGGCAGCGTTCGCGCCGCCCGCGCCGGCTTCGGCAAAGCGCCCGCGGCGCCTGCCGGGTACAACGCCAAAGTACTAAGGACTCCTCCGACGCGGTCGCGCGAATCCGCCTCGGCGATCCTTTAGACTGCTAGCCCGACCACCTCGCGCCCTCGCCACGGCACTTTTATCTGATGTCCGACAACGATCTGAAAACCGCCGCGCTCGACTACCACCGCCTCAACCCGCCGGGCAAGATCAAGGTCACCGCGACCAAGCCGATGGTGACCCAGCGCGACCTGGCCCTGGCCTACTCGCCGGGCGTGGCCTACGCCTGCGAGGCGATCGTCGAAGACCCGAACACCGCCAGCGAGCTCACCGCCCGCGGCAACCTGGTCGCGGTGATCAGCAACGGCACCGCCGTGCTCGGCCTGGGCGACATCGGCCCGCTGGCCGGCAAGCCGGTGATGGAAGGCAAGGGCGTGCTGTTCCAGAAGTTCGCCGGCATCGACGTGTTCGACATCGAGATCGACGAGCGCGACCCGGACAAGCTGGTCGACATCATCGCCTCGCTGGAGCCGACCTTCGGCGGCATCAACCTGGAAGACATCAAGGCGCCGGAGTGCTTCATCGTCGAGCGCAAGTTGCGCGAGCGGATGAAGATCCCGGTGTTCCACGACGACCAGCACGGCACCGCGATCATCGTCGGCGCCGCGGTGTTCAATGCGCTGGAAGTGGTCGGCAAGAAGATCGAGGACGTCAAGCTGGCCACCAGCGGCGCCGGCGCGGCCGGCATCGCCTGCCTGGACATGCTGGTCGCCCTGGGCATGAAGCCGGAGAACATCCTCGCGGTCGACCGCGACGGCGTGCTCTACACCGGCCGCGGCAAGATGGACCCGGACAAGGAGCGCTACGCACGCGACACCGACAAGCGCACCCTGGCCGACATCGTCGCCGGCGCCGACGTGTTCCTGGGCCTGTCGGCCGGCGGCGTGCTCAAGGCCGAGATGGTCGCGACCATGGCCGACAAGCCGATCATCCTGGCGCTGGCCAATCCCTACCCGGAAATCCTGCCGGAAGACGCCAAGGCCGTGCGTCCGGACTGCATCATCGCCACCGGCCGTTCGGACTACCCGAACCAGGTCAACAACGCACTGTGCTTCCCCTACATCTTCCGCGGCGCGCTCGACGTCGGCGCGACGGTGATCAACGAGGAGATGAAGCTGGCCTGCGTGCGCGCGATCGCTCAGCTGGCGCGGATGGAATCCTCCGACCTCGGCGGCGCTTACGGCGGCGAAGTGCCGACCTTCGGCGCCGAGTACCTGATCCCGCGCCCGTTCGACCCGCGCCTGCTGGTGATGCTGGCCCCGGCCGTGGCCAAGGCGGCGATGGACTCCGGCGTCGCCGCGCGTCCGATCGCCGACATGGACGCGTACGAGGAAAAGCTCAGCCAGTACATCTACCGCACCAGCCTGCTGATGAAGCCGGTGTACGACAAGGCCCGCGCCGACCGCAAGCGCGTGGTCTATGCCGAGGGCGAGGAAGAGACCGTGCTGCGCGCGGTGCAGACGGTGATCGACGAAGAGCTGGCCTATCCGATCCTGATCGGCCGTCCCGACGTCATCGAAACCCGCATCCAGCGCCTGGGCCTGCGCATGCGCGAAGGCGTCGACTTCGAGTTGACCAACATCAACGACGACCCGCGCTTCAACGAATACTGGCAGCAGTACCACGCCCTGACCGAGCGCCGCGGGGTCACCCCGGCCGCGGCCAAGAACCTGCTGCGTTCGCGCCCGACCCTCATCGCGGCCCTCATGGTCGAACGAGGAGAGGCCGATGCGATGATCTCCGGCTTGGTCGGCCGCTTCCACAAGAAGCTGGGCTACATGCGCAGCATCTTCGACTTCGACCCGGGCGTGTCCGGCACCGCGGCGATGACCGGCGTGATCAACGACCAGGGCGCGTGGTTCTTCCTCGATACCCACGTGCAGGTCGACCCGACCGCCGAGCAGATCGCCGAGGCGACCTTGCAGGCGACCTACCGCCTCAAGCTGTTCGGCATCGAGCCCAAGGTCGCGCTGCTGTCGCACTCCAACTACGGCAGCCACGACAACCCGTCGGCGGCGAAGATGCGCAAGGTCCGGCAGATCGTGAAGCAGCGCCAGCCCAAGCTCGAAATCGACGGCGAGATGCAGGCCGACACGGCTTGGGACGATCTGCTGCGCAAGCGCATCTTCCCCAACGCGACCCTGCACGGCCGCGCCAACCTGTTCGTGCTGCCCAACCTCGACGCGGCCAACATCACCTACAACATGGTCCGGGTGATGACCGACGGCGTGGCGATCGGCCCGATCCTGATGGGCCTGGACAAGCCGGCGCACATCCTGACCCCGGCCTCGACCCCGCGCCGGGTGGTCAACATGACCGCGATCGCCGCGGTCGACGCCCAGATCCGCGCCGCCCGCGAAGCCGAGCGCAAGGCCTGATCGGGTTCCGGCGGCGCGGCCAGCCCGCGCCGCCGCAGAAGCAGCGGAATCTCGCGTCCAAGCTGTTTCCTCCTTGAAAAAGGGAGCAGGGGGCTTTGCTCTTGGCGCCATGCTCCGGCGCAGTTTGCGGCCCCGATCGACAACGCCGCGCCTGCGTTTTCTGCGCGTCCCTTGTCGCGGCTCACGCCGCTCCTACAGGTGAACGCGGCCGCTTCAGCGCACGCTATCGAACTGCAAATCCCAATAGCGCCGGGTAAAGAACTCGCGGCCCAAAGCCCGCGCCGCCTCCAACGGCGCCTCCGGCGCATCGACGATCTCGCCACGCTGATTGCCGTAGGCGTGCACCGTGCCGACCAACTGCGAACGCGTATAGCGCGCGTACTCCTGCAACTGCTGGACGATGCCCAGCGCCACGCCCGGATAGATCTCCTCCGACGCCGTCAGCAGCGCGACCTTCTTGCCGGCCACCCCCGCGCGCGTTTGCGCGTAATCCGGATAGCTGCGGGCGAAATAGCAGAACATCCGGTCGAAGAACGCCTTGGCCTGCGCCGACATTCCGTACCAATACACCGGCGTGCACAGCGCCACGCCTTGCGCCGGCAGGAACTCGTCGAAGAACAGCTCGCGATAGCCGTCGTCGATCCGGCAGCGCCCGTCCGCGTCGCGGCACTGCCGGCAATCGCGCAGGAACCCGCCGAGATGATCGTCGAGGAAGCGCACCACCGCCGGCGTGCCGGCGGCTTGCGCGCCCTCGCGCACGGCGGCGGCCAGGGCGGCGCTGTTGCCGTCGCGGCGGGGGCTGGCGGCGAGGATCAGTAAACGGGGCGGGGCGGTGGACATTGAGGGACTCGGGTAGCGGCGCTAGGCTGGCCGGAGGGGTGAATCTAGATCGCCACCGAATCCGTCCACAAAGGACGAAAATTCGTTATGGCTGAAATCAGTTCAGCCAAAGCCGGAGCCGCCGCGTGTTCGCCGACCTGCCCCTGACCGCCCTGCGCAGCTTCGAGTCCGCCGCCCGCCGGCTCAGCTTCAAGGCCGCCGCCGAAGAACTGCACGTCACCCCGACCGCGATCTCGCACCAGGTCCGCCAACTCGAAGCCTGGCTCGGCACCCCCTTGTTCGAACGCCGCGCGCGCGGCGTCGCCCTGACCGGCGAAGGCCGGCGTCTGTTCGACGCCGTGCACGGTGCCTTGCTCGACATCGTCCACCGCGTCGACAGCCTGCGTCCGCAACGCAGCGTCGGCAGCCTGACCGTGACCACCACCGCCTCGTTCGCCGCGCTGTGGCTGATCCCGCGCATCGGCCGCTTCTACCAGCAGCATCCCGAACTGAGCGTGCGCATCGACACCGGCGCGCAGGTGGTCGACCTCAACCTCGACGCCGGCGTCGATGTCGCGATCCGCTACGGCGGTACGCCGCCGTCCGGCCTGGTCCGCCACGGCGGCCTGCGCGAACGCTTCGGCGTCTACGGCGCGTCAGACCGCATCGAACGACTCGCCGCCGACCCGGCCCCGACCTTGATCGGCGTCGCCTGGGGCGATTCGACCCTGTACCCCTGCAGTTGGGCGGCCTGGTGCGAACGGGCCGGCGTCGCCTGGCTGGGGCCGGACACGGTGGTGCGCGACTACGACGAAGAGCACTACGCCATGCACGCCGCCGGCGCCGGCCAGGGCCTGGTGCTGGCGAGCTCGATCGTCGTCGCCGGCAGCGTCGCCCGCGGCCTGCTCGCGCCCGTGCGCCCCGACATCACCGTCCCCGGCGAGACCTACCACGTCCTGACCGTCCCCGGCCGCGAACGCCACCCGCCCGTGCGCGCCTTCCTGCGCTGGCTCGACGCCGAGATGCGCGCGCTTTGATGCCGAGCGGCGTACCGCCCCCTGTAGGAGCGGCGTATCGCCCCTGTAGGAGCGGCGTGAGCCGCGACAACCGAAGCGGTTGACGTCAGCGTCTTATCCAAAACCTCGCACCTACACACTGCGCTTCGGAACCCCCGCTTCCGAACGCCGCTTCGGCTGTCGCGGCTCACGCCGCTCCTACAAGAAGCCACGTACTAACCGCACCCGCACCCCTGCCCGAAGGATTCCCCCCTTTGAAAAAGGGGGCGGAGGATTTGCTCTTGGCGCCATGCCGCAGTCGCATTCGCAACCCCGACCAACGACGATGTCGCCCGCATTTTCTCCGCGTCCCTTGTCGTGGCTCACGCCGCTCCTACAACCGCGTCACGCCAGTGCCACTTCGCCCGGCAGCCAACGCAGCGCGAATTCGCGCAACAACTTCACCTTCGCCGAACGCCGCAGGTCCGGATGGGTGGCGAACCACAGATCCGTCTGCACCGGCGCCAGCGGCGCCGAGATCCGCCGCACCCACGGCGAGGCATCGGCCAGATAGCACGGCAACAACGCCCGCCCCAAGCCCGCCTCGCACGCCGCCAGCGCCGCCGGCAGGGTATTGACCCGCATCGCGATCCGCTCCTCCGCCACCCGTCCCTGCAACCACTGCGCCGAGGACAGGTGCGCCAGGCTCTCGTCCAGCGCCACCCAATCGCCCTGCACCAACGCCGCCTCGTCCAACAGCTTCGCCCGCGCCGGCAGCGCGGCCTTGGCCGCATACGCCGCGATCGAAATCGCCGCCACCTTGCGCGACGACAAACCCTCCGGCGCCAGCGCGCTGGCGCGCAAGGCCACGTCGGCGTCCTGCTGCTGCAGGCTCAGGAACGCATTGGCGATCACCAGCTCGCAACGCAGCCCCGGCTGCTCGGCGCGGAACGCCGCGCACATCCGCGCCGCCACCGGCGCCAACGTGTCGGGCAGGGTGATCCGGATCCGGCCCTCGGTGCGCGCATCGCGCCCCGACAGCTCGCGCTGCAGGCGCTCGCTCTCGGCCAGCATGCGCTGCGCCCCGGCGATGGTCAGCTCACCGGCGTCGGTGGGCGTGTAACCGCGCCGGCTGCGCCGGAACAGCGCTGCGCCGACCCGCGCCTCGATCGCCGCCAGGCGCCGGAACGCGCTGGAATGGTCCAGCCCCAGCGCCTTGACCGCGCCGGTCAGGCTGCCGTGCGCGCCGATCGCGCGCACCAGTTCCAGGTCGTCCAGGCCCAAGCGTTCGTGTCGCATCTGCAAGCAATCCTTGTCGATTCGCCGTGTTGGCGCCGCCGCGGCGGACGCCGAAAGTAGCGCCATCCCAACGGAGCGCCCTCATGAAACTGTACTTCACCCCCGGCACCTGCTCGTTCGCCCCGCACCTGGCGATCCGCGAACTCGGTCTCGACGTCGAACTGCGCCGGGTGCGCCTCGGCGCCGACCCGGTCGTGGTCGCCGACGGCCGCGACTTCCGCCAGATCAACCCGCTCGGCTACGTGCCGGTGCTGGAACTCGACGACGGACGCATCCTCACCGAGGGCTCGGCGATGCTGCTGCATCTGGCCGACGCCCATCCGGACGGCGGCCTGGCCCCGCCCGCCGGCAGCGCCGAGCGCGACGAACTGCACCGCTGGCTGGTCTTCATCGGCACCGAACTGCACAAGACCTTCAGCCCGTGGCTGTTCCATCCCGAATACGGCGAACAGGCCGCGCAGGTCGCGCGCGAGCGGCTGTTCAAGCGCCTGGCGGTGGTCGAACGCCAACTCGACGGCCGCCCGTACTTGCTCGGCGATCGCTTCGGCATCGCCGACGCCTATCTGTTCACCGTCGTCGACTGGGTGCGGCCGCTGAAGATCGCGCTCGACGACTACCCCCATATCGCCGCCTACCTCGAACGCGTGCGCGCCCGCCCGGCCGTCGCCGAGGCGCTGCGCCGGGAGAAGACCCCATGAACGCCGACGTGTTGCGCCCCGGCACAGCCTGGATCCTGCTGATCGCCGCCGGCCTGATCGACGTGGTCTGGGCGCTGACCATGAAACTGTCCCAGGGCTACACCCGCCTGGGCTGGAGCGTGCTGTCGGTGATCTCGCTGATCGCCTTCGTCTGGCTGCTCGGCCGCGCGTTGACCGCGCTGCCGGTCGGCAGCGCCTACGCCGTGTGGACCGGCATCGGCGCCGCCGGCACCGTGCTGATCGGCTCGGTCCTGTTCGGCGAAGCCCTGACCCCGATGCGCCTGGCCGGCGTCGGCCTGGTCGTCGCCGGCATCGTGGTGCTGCGCAGCGCGTGAGCTGTCCCGCGTGCCGCCCCCTGTAGGAGCGGCGTAAGCCGCGACAACCGAAGCGACGCACGCAAGCGCATCATCCGAAACTCGCCGCAACCGGCGCATCGCCGCTTCGGCTACAGCGCTTTCGACCACCGCTCCGGTTGTCGCGGCTCACGCCGCTCCTACAGAAAGCGGCATTGTCGCGACCACCGGCTGCGGCGAAACCCCACCGCGCGACGTCGCCTATTCCGATCCCGCTTCAACGCCGCAGCGACCACGCTGCCCGCATGGCCTCGATCCCGCCACGCCCACCCGGACATGTCGCGTTGCGTCGCGGCCGCGCATCCGAATCCGGCCGTGTCTATTTCGTCACCTGCGTCACCCGCGACCGCCGCGCGCTGTTCGCAGATCCCATCCTCGCCCACACCATGGCCGAGGCCTTGCTCGACCGCCGCCTCTGGCCGCGCTCGCGCCTGCTCGCCTGGGTGCTGATGCCCGACCACTGGCACGGACTGATCGAACTCGGCGCCTGGGAAACCTTGCCGGACCTGATGTGCCGGCTGAAATCCAACACCGCCCGCCACATCCGCTTCGCATTGCCGCTGGCCTGCCAGGTATGGGCCGCCGCCTACCACGACCGCGCGCTGCGCCAGGACGATTGCTTGCTGAGCGCAGCCCGTTACCTCGTCGCCAATCCACTACGCGCCGGCCTGGTCCAAAACATCGGCGACTACCCCTACTGGGGCGCCGTCTGGATCGACGGCGTCCCGCCCCACACCCGCGCCGCCCCACCGCACCGCCTCCTGCAAACCGCAGCCGCTCCCCTCTAGCACGACGTACCGCCCCCCTGTAGGAGCGGCGTAAGCCGCGACGACCGCAGCGGTGCACGCAAGCGTCCCATCCGAAGCCCGGCCAACCGGAACGAACCTCCCCAACGCGCCGATTCGACCGGCTTCGGCCAAAACGCTGTCGACCACCGCTGCGGTTGTCGCGGCTTACGCCGCTCCTACAAAAAACCGTCCCGATCGACGGCGTCCCGCCCCACACTCGCGCCGCCCCACCGCACCGCCTCCTGCAAACCGCAGCCGCTCCCGTCTAACACGACGTACCGCCCCCTGTAGGAGCGGCGTAAGCCGCGACATCCGCAGCGGTGCACGCAAGCGTCCCATCCGAAGCCCGGCCAACCGGAACGAACCTCCCAACACTCCGACTGGACCGGCTTCGGCCAACACGCTGTCAAACACCGCTGCGGTCGTCGCGGCTCACGCCGCTCCTACAAAAAACCGTCCCGATCGACGGCGTCCCGCCCCACACCTGCGCCGCCCCACCGCACCGCCTCCTGCAAACCGCAGCCGCTCCCCTCTAACACGACGTACCGCCCCCTGTAGGAGCGGCGTAAGCCGCGACAACCGCAGCGGTGCACGCAAGCGCCCCATCCGAAGCCCGTCCAACCGAGAGAGCATCCCCAACACCCAGATTCGACGGGCTTCGGCCAAAACGCTGTCGACCACCGCTGCGGCTGTCGCGGCTCACGCCGCTCCTACAAAAAACCGTCCCGATCGACGGCGTCCCGCCCTACACCCGCGCCGCCCCACCGCACCGCCTCCTGCAAACCGCAGCCGCTCCCCTCTAACACGACGTACCGCCCCCTGTAGGAGCGGCGTCCCACGGGGATTTCCTCCGGTCATAAGCCGCGACATCCGCAGCGGTGCACGCAAGCGCCCCATCCGAAGCCCGACTAAGCGGAACGAACCTCTCCAACACCCCGATTCGACCGACTTCGGCCAAAACGCTGTCGACCACCGCTGCGGCTGTCGCGGCTCACGCCGCTCCTACAAAAACCACCCGACCCGCAGCGGCAAAGGCCACTGCCGCACACTCACCGCACGCCCCCGTATCCACACCTACGCCCCTAGCCAAAACGAACTAGTCCACCCCACCGGCCACCCCCCGCAAGCCGTAACCCGGTCGCCGTTTGTTAGACTCGGGGCTCTAATCCGCCCCCCACCTCCGAGGCGCGGCCACGGGGCCGCGAGATCGATGAATCAGCCGCTTGCCAGCTCTTTGCACGACCTGCTCCAGAACGATCCCGATCCGATCGAAACCCAGGAATGGGTCGAATCCGTCCAGGCCGTCATCGCCCGCGACGGCGCCGAGCGCGCCCACCAGCTGCTCGAGGGCATGGTCGAGGTGACCCGCCGCGCCGGCGCCCACCTGCCGTTCCAGCCCACCACCGAATACATCAACACCATCCCGCCGCACCTGGAGGCCAAGAGCCCCGGCGACGCCGCGATGGAATGGCGGATCCGCTCGCTGATCCGCTGGAACGCCATGGCCATGGTCGTGCGCGCCAACCGCAAGCCCGGCGACCTCGGCGGCCACATCGCCAGCTTCGCCTCCGCGGCCACCCTGTACGACGTCGGCTTCAACCACTTCTGGCGCGCGCCCTCGGCCGACCACCCCGGCGACCTGATCGGCATCCAGGGCCACAGCTCGCCCGGCATCTACGCCCGCTCCTTCCTCGAAGGCCGCATCAGCGAATCGCAGATCGACAACTTCCGCATGGAAGTCGACGGCCGCGGCGTCAGCTCCTACCCGCACCCCTGGCTGATGCCCGACTACTGGCAGATCCCGACCGTGTCGATGGGCCTGGGCCCGATCAGCGCGATCTACCAGGCCCGCAACTGGAAGTACCTGGAAGGCCGCGGCCTGCTGCCCAAGTCCGACCGCAAGGTCTGGGCCTTCCTCGGCGACGGCGAAACCGACGAGCCCGAATCCCTCGGCGCGATCTCGGTCGCCGGCCGCGAAGGCCTGGACAACCTGATCTTCGTCATCAACTGCAACCTGCAGCGCCTGGACGGCCCGGTGCGCGGCAACGGCAAGATCATCCAGGAGCTGGAAGGCCAGTTCCGCGGCGCCGGCTGGAACGTCATCAAGACCATCTGGGGCAGCTACTGGGACCCGCTGCTGGCCCGCGACACCACCGGCAAGCTGCGCCAGCTGATGATGGAAACCGTCGACGGCGAATACCAGAACTGCAAGGCCTTCGGCGGCAAGTACACCCGCGACAATTTCTTCGGCAAGTACCCGGAGACCGCCGCGCTGGTCGCCAACCTGTCCGACGACGACATCTGGCGCCTCAACCGCGGCGGCCACGACCCGCACAAGGTCTACGCCGCCTACTTTGATGCGGTGAACACCAAGGGCATGCCGACCGTGATCCTGGCCAAGACGGTCAAGGGCTACGGCATGGGCGCCTCGGGCGAGTCGCTCAACCCGACCCACGGCACCAAGAAGATGGACGACGAAGCCGTCCGCCTGTTCCGCGACCGCTTCAACATCCCGGTCACCGACGACCAGCTCAAGGACGGCGCGGTGCCGTTCTACCACCCCGGCGAGAAGTCGCCGGAAGTCGAATACATGCACGAGCGCCGCAAGGCTCTCGGCGGCTACCTGCCGCAGCGCCGGCGCAAGGCCAGCACCTCGCTGGAAGTGCCCAAGCTGGAAGCCTTCGACCGCCTGCTCAAGAGCACCGGCGAGCGCGAAATCAGCACCACCATGTCGTTCGTGCAGGCGCTGAACATTGCGTTGCGCGACAAGCAGGTCGGCCCGCGCCTGGTGCCGATCGTGGCCGACGAAGCCCGCACCTTCGGCATGGAAGGCCTGTTCCGCCAGCTCGGCATCTACGCCCCGCACGGCCAGAAGTACAAGCCGGTCGACCGCGACCAGCTGATGTACTACCGCGAAGACGTCACCGGCCAGGTGCTGGAAGAAGGCATCACCGAAGCCGGCGCGTTCGCGTCCTGGCTGGCGGCCGCCACCAGCTACAGCACCAACGACCTGCAGATGCTGCCGCTGTACATCTACTACTCGATGTTCGGCTTCCAGCGCATCGGCGACAGCGCCTGGCAGGCGGCGGACATGCGCGCGCGCGGCTTCCTGCTCGGCGCCACCGCCGGCCGCACCACGCTTAACGGCGAGGGCCTGCAGCACGAAGACGGCCACAGCATGGTCCAGGCCGGCCTGATCCCGAACTGCCGCAGCTACGACCCGACCTTCAGCTACGAAGTGGTGACCCTGCTCCAGCACGGCATGCAGCGCATGCTGACCGAGCAGCGCGACGAGTACTGGTACCTCACCCTGATGAACGAGAACTACCCGCACCCCGACATGCCGGAAGGCAGCGCGGACGGGATCATCAAGGGCATGTACCTGCTCAAGGACGCCGGCAAGCCCAAGAAGGGCGAACTGCGCGTCCAGCTGATGGGCAGCGGCACCATCCTGCGCGAAGCCATCGCCGCCGCCGAGCTGCTCGACAAGGACTTCGGCGTCACCGCCGACATCTGGTCCTGCCCCAGCTTCAACGAACTGGCCCGCGAAGCCATCGACGCCGAGCGCTGGAACCGCGTCAACCCCGAAGCCAAGACCCCGCGCAAGCCCTACATCACCGAACTGCTGGAAGGCCGCCAGGGCCCGGCCATCGCCGCGACCGACTACATCCGCATGTACCCGGAACAGGTCCGCGCCTATGTGCCGATGCGCTACACCGTGCTCGGCACCGACGGCTTCGGCCGCTCGGATACGCGCGCGAACCTGCGTAGGCACTTCGAAGTCGATCGGTACTACATCGCCCACGCCGCCATCGCGGCGCTGGCGGCGGAAGGCAAGATGACCGGGAAGGATGTGGCTCGGGCGATCAAGCAGTACAAGATCGATGTGGAGAAGCCGAATCCGCTCGGCGTCTGATCGAGTCGCCGGTTAATGTGACAAGCAAGGGCGGCCGCAAGGCCGCCCTTGTTTTTTGCCGGAGGCACTTTTAGTTTTGAACCGTCTGGGCGGCGCACCGGCCGCTGCCGTCAGGGATGTGAACACGATGAACGGACCTCGTCTCGCCATCCGCTTTCGTCTCGCCCTCGTTCTTGCCCTAGGCCTTGCCGCCAGCGGCTGCACCAATGCGGCCGACCCCGCGCTCGTGCACGCCGGCGAACTGCAGCTCGACATCAAGGGCCAGGACATCCTGCCCAGCGCCGCCCGCACCCGCGACGGCCGTCCCTACACCGGCGCCGCCTACGACACCTTCTTCGGCGACAAGCACCCGCGCGAATGCGCCGAATGGGAAGGCCGTTTCCGCGACGGCCTGCCCAGCGGCGAGTTCAAGCTGTACTCGAACTGCGGCGAACTCGACTCGACCTGGCGCTTCGAGCAGGGCCGCTGGGTCAAGAGCAAGGAAAACTAGTCGTATCGGCGCCGGTGGGCGCGACACGCAACGCAAGGAGAAGCAAGGTCATGGCAGACTTTTCGATGAGTGATCTGGCCACCTCCGGCGTGGCCACCCAGGCGATCAAGGAATCCGTGCACTCTCAGTTGCCCGGGCGCAACAACGGCCCGGCCGATGCCTACCGCCACCTGCTGCTGTCCGCCGAGCTGACACGCCAGTTCGGCGAGTCCTACGCCCGCGCCGCGCTCGACTTCCACGAGTGGGACGGCAACCGCACCGGCCAGGCCGCCGATACCAATCGCATGGACGAGCACAACAACGAGCTCGGCATCGCCCTGGGCAAGCGCCTGGCCGCGCAACCCTCGAGCAGTTGGCACGACGTCGTCGCCGGCGCGCGCGAGCTGATCGATGCCGCGCCCCGCCAGGCCGGCGGCGTGCAATGGCTGGGCGAGGACCGCTGGCAGATGAACCCCATGGGCCCGAACGACAAACGCCTGCCTACCGGCGATCCGCGGCTCAACTGGCCGCCGCAATGGCCGGAGGGCCCGTTCCCCAACCCCGGCGGCCGCGACGCCGGCGAGCCGTACACGGACGAAGAGCTCCCGGTTAAACCGATGGACCGCATGGTGCCGCCGCGCCAGCCCGAAAAGGACTTTCTCGATCGCCTGCGCGAAAACGTCGAGAGCGTGCTCGACGAACGCTACGGCCGCTTGCACACCCAGGCCGAGCACGCCGCCTTGGCCGCGCGATCCCCCGGCGCCGAAACGCATTCCCCGGCCCAGCCGGCTGCGCCCGACCACCCGATGCTGGCCCAGGCCCGCGTCGCCGTGCACCGCCTCGACGCCAGCCTGGGCCGCACCCCGGACCAGGCCAGCGAATGCATGAGCGCCAGCCTGGCCTGCCTGGCCCGCCAGAACGGCCTGAGCCGTATCGACCACGTCGTGCTGAGCGGCGAAGGGCGCGAAAGCCGCCCCGGCGAAAACGTCTTCGTCGTCCAAGGCCGCCTCGATGACCCGGCCCACCTGCGCGCGCACATGCGCACCGACGTCGCGGCACAGATGCCTGTTCAAGAGTCGGTGCAGCGCCTGCACGAGGTCGATCGGCAGATGGCGGCCGAACAGGCCTTGCAGCCGCAGGTGCAGCAGGAGGCTCAGCGGCGGGGGATCGGCTAGCAGCCCCTGTCCGCGAAGCGATGCATTGGGCGATGGCCGGATTCTTCGCTGATCTACGTAGGGCAAGAAGTCGCGGTCTGGAAGTTCCGGCGCAGTCGTCCGGACGCAAGGCAGGACAGCACCATTCGGATTATCAATAGCCACGCCACGACAGGGGGTCGTATGGGGCGACGGAAAGGCATCGAGGGCTTCGTTGGCGCTATGGTTCGCGCCAGTGCGCGCGCGGCAAAACAGCATCAAGCCGATCTGCGGCGTCGAGAGCGCGAGCTCGCCCGGGCGATCCGGCTGAGCGACCAGCAAGCCAAGACTGAGGCACGGATAGCGCTTCAGGACGCGCGCGCAACCGAGCGGGAGCGCAAGGCGCAGGAGAAAGCCGAACGCCAGGAGTATCTGCTGGACCGCCAGGCCGAGGCCGAAGAGCTGACGGTGGACAGCGAACAGCGCGTCGAAGAGCTTCAGACGATCCTGGCCGCCACCTTGGCGGTCGACGACAGGATCGACTTTTCGTCTCTACTTATCCGGGAAAAGTTTCCGCCGTACTACCTGCCTGCCGACCTGAAGAATCCGATCCAGGCGCCGTCCCGGGATAAATTCATGGCGCTGGTGGCGCCGCGGACGCTGCTGGAAAAAACTCTGGGGATGAAGAAGCGCCACGAGCGCGACTTGGCCGAGGCGCAGCGCAAGTACGAAGCGGCAGCCAAGTCCTACGAATCCGCTGCGGCGGTGCGAAAGGCCGAGCTGGAGCGGCACCAGAAAGAATACGAAGCCGACAAGGCTGCGTTCGAACTGAAAGTCGCGCAGCGAAAAGCCGAGGTGGACGAGCTTGAGGCTTCTTATCGGGCCGGCGACCCGGAAACGGTGACCCTCTACCTGGACATGGTGCTGGATCGCTCGATCTACCCGGAAGGGTTTCCGGACGTCCACCGAGTCGCCTACATCCCGGAGTCCAGGCAGGCCGTCGTCGAGTTGGATCTGCCGAACCCCGATATCGTTCCGGCGGTGGTCGAATACAAATACGTCCGCACCCGCGACGAAATCGACGAGAAGCCGCGCAAGCCGGCCGACATCGCCAAGCTCTACCGCGAGGTCGTCGCCCAGACCGCGCTGCGCACCGTGCACGAGCTGTTTGAATCCGACCAGGCCAACCACCTGGACCTGTGCGTCTTCAACGGCTTCATCCACCGGGTGAACCCGTCCACCGGTCGGGACGAGCGCGTCTGCCTGATCTCGGTGCGAGCGCAGAAACCGGATTTCAACCAGATCAACTTGGCCCGGGTAGAGCCGGCCCAATGCCTCAGGAACCTTGGCGCCCAGGTATCGCCCAGGCCGGAGGAAGCCATTGCGGTCAAGCCGGTGATCGAATTCGACATGGCCGACCCCCGCTTCATCGAGCAGCAGGACGTGCTGGAAGGGCTCGACCAGCGCCCGAACCTGATGGACCTGGCGCCGACCGAATTCGAAGCCCTGGTCAGCAACTTGTTCGCCAAGATGGGCCTGGACACCAAGCAGACCCGCGCAAGCCGCGACGGCGGCGTGGACGCGGTCGCGTTCGACACCCGCCCCGTGCTGGGCGGCAAAGTCGTTATCCAGGCCAAGCGCTACCGCAACACGGTCGGCGTATCGGCCGTCCGCGATCTCTACGGCACCATGCTCAACGAGGGGGCCAGCAAGGGGATTCTGGTGGCGACCAGCAGCTACGGCTCGGACGCCTACAAGTTCTCCGAAGGCAAACCGATGGAGCTGATCGACGGCGGCGGGCTGCTGTACCTGCTCTGCAGGAGGTTGGGATCAAGGCGAGGATCGTGATGCCGGTGGAAGGCTAGTGCTTGATATGGCGGCCGTGATGGAAGTGCCGGACCGCCGCCAGGGTTCGGCCATCGCCGCGACCGACTACATCCGCATGTACCCGGAACAAGTCCGCGCCTACGTGCCGATGCGTTACACCCTGCTCGGGCACCGATGGCTTCGGCCGCAGCGCCCCCGCGCCTACCTGCGCCGCCACTTCGAAGTCGACCGCTACTACATCGCCCACGCCGCCATCGCGGCGCTGGCGGCGGAAGGCAAGATGACCGGGAAGGATGTGGCTCGGGCGATCAAGCAGTACAAGATCGATGTGGGGAACAGAATCCGTTGGGGGTTTGAGGAGCGCGAGCAGAAGGCACTAATGAGCCAAGCTGCTTGCGTCTCGCATTCTGAGATGATAAGGAGCTAAGCTAAATGCGTCCATCAGGAGAAGTGGAGGCAGTCATGGCCAAGGATGAAAAGAACTTAGCCAACTTCCTATCTAGTTACGAAAAGTCTGCTACGAAAATGCTTCGTGAGCTTCAGTCGTCCCAAAGTTTCGGCGGAACGCTGAAAATAGACGTGGGAAGGGTTGTCGTCGGAAAGCGCGATGGGTTGAGGGCTCTTGAAAAATTAAAGCAGATTGATCTAGGGCGCTTAGCAAAGATCAGGTGAGTTCTATGGCAGCAGGAAGCTCCGCATTAGTACTCCTTGCACTGTTGATCAGCGGGTATTTGTTCAATCTGATCTTTTACCCATTTCGCTATTTCAGCAGTAAGGCTGAAGGACAAAAGTTATTTTTCATGGCTGCAGGCGCCGGGCTCGTGCTCGGCGCCTTTGTTTTTGGAGTAACGGGCATTTTGAGATCGGCTCCTTATTTGCAAGGGGGCTTTATCCTGGCGATTGGCAGGGCAATCGACATCGCTATTCCCGTTCCCTACGCATGTCGTCTATTACTGACTATCGTGGTGGCTGTGGGCGGTGCTTTAGCATTGAATTTTATTCTGTGGCTCCGATATGGGCGTACCGGGCGCCCCACAGCCAAGCGTGTCTATAATAAGTTGACAGATAATTTTGGAAATGCGCTTTGCCAGCTCTTGAGGAAAGCTGCGGATAATCAAAAATTGGTTCTCATCACTCTTAAGTCTAGAAAAATATACTGCGGTCGTATTTTAGAAGTTCCGCCAAATATAGAAAATTCAGATGCGTGCGTAGAGATACTCCCTTCCTTTTCGGCGTATAGAGATAAAGACACTCTTCGGATGGGGGGAGGGCGGACAGATTATCCTGTTATATCTCTTTGGGAGGCTAAGCAATATATTTATTCTAGAAAAGGTATTTTGGATTTCTTTGATAAGGGGGTCGCTGCTAATGGATTTGGTTATGCGGAGAGAATTGCTGTTGAGCGCGAGAAATTGGCTAACGATATCGCCGAGGCTCAAGCCGTCATTGACAAGTTCGGTGATTTTGATCCGGACGGAATTAGTGACTGGATCAAGGTGATAGCAATTAAAGAAATCGAATCCGCGTCATTCTATGATCCAGACGCATACAAGGCATGGTTCTCTTCGCCTAAAGACAACACAAGTGAATCTGATTTGGCGATATAGCCCAGCCTAAGCGATGATCCCGCCTACGTTGGGGGCTTGATGAGGACGCATGTTGATGCGCGTAATTCCTACTAAAACAATGAGTTGAAATGGATTAGGGGGCTCTATTAGCTGCAACATGCTGCTTGACAAATCTCCCGATTGGCACTAAAAGGTGCTTTACAAATCCAAGCGAGAGAACAGTCAAGTGAGCGATTTGGCAACCCCCGAAGAGTTTTCCCCTGAGCTGAGCGGTAAGCGACTTAGCGTTGTGGGGGAGGTGATGCTTGATGTACTTACAAAGGCGATTACCGCAACAAGTACGAAATACGATTGCTCATATTCTCGTGCTGTTCTTCCCTGGGCATGGATTAAGAACGCACTCTTATTGCTTGTGCGTTCTAAAGATCATGAGTGGCTGACAATCCGCCACGCAGGCAATGACTTAGTCATTGGGATCGGTGACGTGCCGGTCCGGTTCTTTATCGATGATCATACGAAACCCCGTAAGGCAAGGGTTTTGAGCCCTACTGAAGGCGAAGCAGGGCAATTGCCGCTAGACTTTGGAACTCAGCCCGATACCACTCCAGCGCTCTGGCGTTTTATCGTTGAGCGCGCACTGACAGATATCGACGAAAATAGAGTTTTCTTCGTCGGATACAACGTGATTGGGGAAATTGTTGCCAAGTGGCAATTTACTGAATCTGTCCGTGCTTTCCGCTCTACTGATAACGATATCCCAGCGGCTGCACACTTGGATCCTATCTCGCTCACGCCAATTTTTGGCGATGAGCGTGTTGAGGCAGAGGGGGGGCTAGAGCCCCATATTTCCTCTAAGGAAATTGATAATGAGCGGCGTGCGGGATAGTGTTTTTAATGGGGGGCAGATGCGCTT
Organism: Lysobacter firmicutimachus; assembly: GCF_037027445.1. Classification (NCBI taxonomy): domain Bacteria; kingdom Pseudomonadati; phylum Pseudomonadota; class Gammaproteobacteria; order Lysobacterales; family Lysobacteraceae; genus Lysobacter; species Lysobacter firmicutimachus. Next base: position 4,584,612 of record NZ_JBANDL010000002.1, on the reverse strand, counting down.
GGCGCGTCATTATTTAGGTCTCACGCTCCAAGATATTGCTGATATCGTTGGCAAGACCCGACAATTTATTTCACAACTCGAAACAGGAAAGGCAAAGCCTGGGGTAAATGACCCGATTGTCGATCTTTTGGCCGAGGCGCTGAAGGTAAGGCCCAGCTTCCTTTTTAGCTTTTCTGTGCCACAAATAGCTGAAGAGCAAGCGCACTTTCGCAAGCTTGCAACAACTAAGGCGAGTACGCGACAGACCGTTCTTGCGAGGGGGTCAATTTTTGACCAAGTTGTTGAGTATATCGACAGGCATGTAAAGCTGCCGGCCGTGGATTTTCCGGATTATTCTGGCTTCGAGACCGCGGAAGAAATAGAGCGTGCATCAGAGCGGCTTCGAGCACATTGGGGCCTGGGGTTAGGGCCCATTTCTCATATGGTGCGGGTGGTTGAGCGAGCTGGCGCAGTTGTGGCTTTCTTTCGGGAGGCATCTACCGAAGTAGATGCCCTTTCAATCACATCTCGCCGGCCAGTCATTGTCCGCAATGATGCGAAGAGAAGTCCCTTTAGGCAGCGATTTGATATTGCACATGAGCTCGGTCATTTAGTTCTGCATGAAGGACATGTGACGGGAGATAGGAAAACCGAAACCGAGGCGAACAGGTTCGCTTCAGCATTCTTGCTGCCTCGCTCCACTTTTCTGAAAGCTTTTCCGAGACGTGGGGGGCGTCTAGATTGGTCAGGTATCCGCGATCTGAAGCTCACCTTTATGGTTAGTAAGGCAGCGATTTTGTATCGCGCTAAATCTCTTGGTTTGATTGATGACGCTCAATACTTAAGCGCGGTTATTACACTCAAGAACCGAGGTGAAGCTATTGAGGAAGCGGAAGATGCTTTGGCTGTCAAAGAAGATGGCGAGGTCGTCGTGCAGGCGCTGCAGATTATGAAGAGTGTGCACGGTATAGGGTTCACGCGTTTAGCTAATGACTTGGGAGTGCTTCCAGATTTTCTTTCTAAGATCATCCCTGCTCCTATCGAGGAGTCTATGGATGTTGAGTCTGAGGGGCGCGTGATGCGTCCTTTTTTGAGAGTCGTTGACGTGAAGTAGTCTTAACTTGAGCCAACAGAATGGTAGCGTATGGACGTAGCTAACTGCTCGATTGGTGATTCACCTAGATATGCTCAAGCCGTCTATCATATGGGTGATGCAGAGCGCGAGGCTTTGCGTGGATATTTCTCTTGCACTGTTTGTAATGCGGCGGCATGGTTCCGAAGGCCCGCAGTAAACAACAGGACGGCGTGCTTCGCAGCCCACCATGTCGATGGTTGTATTTATAAGACCGAAATTTTGGGAGATCCGTGGGGCGACGGAGCGGACGGGGAAGCCTATGAGTGTATCAATCGTGGCCAGATTATTCAGATTGATCTGAATAATGGCGCCGATGCGCTTGGCGGGATTGATCCAGTGCCGGGCCAAGCGAGGCAGCGTGTTGGGGGGCGAGCGCACAGGCTGCAGGGTGATCTACCCCGGGAGGGTAGGACGCATAGGCGTCTTAGTTCACTACTTCGGCTACTGGTTACGGTGCCAGAATTCAGAAATTCCACGCAGCTCGTCGTTCTCGCTGGACATGATCCTGTGCGAGTTTGCGATTTTTTTAAGCCTTTTCAAGGGCAAGCCGATGGGCCGGGTGATTTTGGAGGGTATTGGGGGCAGATATCCTACACACGAGCAAGTGGTGGCGGGAACGCCGGCCCACAACTTTGGCTGCTTATGGATGGTGATAACTCTATAAACTGCCATCTGGACGAGGCTCTTACTACAGCACTTCTTCAGCGCGCATCAGTAGAGACGCGGGAGGCCTTGCAAGGGATGTACTTGCTGGTCTTGAAAAGTCCATATGCTATGCGGACCGGAAAATATGCACTTAAAATCCGCGACACACTACATATCGCATTTCGCCGTGCGTAAGCTTCTAGTAAATATTGCTGCTGGGCGCTATTTTAACAATGGCAGAGTGTTTCCGGCATAATACGTTTATCGTAATTACGATAAACGAAATTGACGGACCTGTTTGAGCGTGGTTTCTTCTGCTTCAGGACTCTATGAAATGTTCTGGGGCTGGTGTTTCACCAAAGCAGAAGGAACTAGGCATGTCTGTACGTTTGCCGCAGGAAACAGCCGCGGTCCGCATCAACCGCTACGAAAAGGCCGTCCACGACGCCGATCTGGCCACCGCGCGCCGCATCGCGCAATCGCTGGGCGTCCCGCTCGCCTTCCTCTACGCCGACACCGACGTGCTGGCCGAGGCCATCCTGACCCTGGGCCTGCTGTCCAAGGCCGAGCAGCGCAAGGCCGTGGCCGACCTCAAGGCCCGGCTGGCGCAGGCAGGGGCGTCTGGCGAGAAGGGCTGAGGAATCGGTTGCATCGGTGCTGGTTGTCCGGCAGCGGACGACTGTGTCTTTGCCCCGCCACAGCCGCTGACCTAAGCTGCTTCGCGATCGCGAGGCGGCTGTCAGGGAGGGCGAAACTATGAGTAGCGTCGATGTTTTTAGAGCCTGCACGGCGTGGCTCGCGTTCCTGTTTCTCTCGACCCAGGCCGCTTCGGCCGCGCCGCCGGATAGCGACGCCGCCCGGGTTCAAGCGCGGCCCCGTGTAGGCATCGACGACTTTCTGCGCTGGCCGCTGCAAGGGCCGCAGGGGTACGACCGGGCGCTCCGCGCGCTATTGGCGCTATATCCGTCTACTACCGGCCACCAAGACCCGCCGGAGGTGTACAGCCGTAGTCCGGTCGGGCTAGTTGATGGCTTCGTTGCGGCTGGCGTACAGATCGACAACCGATATTGGCATCGCCCGGTGGTGTCGATCTTCGTCGCCGACCGGCCGTGCTACCCGATGCAGCGCGCTGCGGCGCTGGCCGGCCTTCGCTGGCACGCGTCAACGGCACCGGGCTCGGCGCCGCGCAGCTTCAGTGCGCGCCGCAACGACATGGAGCTGACGCTCACCGAGTCCGCCGCCCAGCCGCGTTGTCTGGGCGATATCAGCTTCCTGCACTTGAAGACCGAACGACGGCAGCCGCTTTATCGGCTTAGCCAAGCGTCCGAGTACCCGGACCTTACGCCCGAAGCGGTGGGGCATAGGGCGCTGCGGCTGTTGGATGGACTGGACACGATGGAGCAACTGTCGCTCGAACAGGTCATCGCCCAAACCGGCCTGCCGCTGAGATACGCACCCAAAGGCAAGGTCTACGCGTTCACCGTGCAGATGCCCGATTCGCCCTGGTACTACGGCCTCAACTATCGCGACGGACAGGGTAGGGCGGTGGAACTCGAATATGCCTATGCCGGCGACACCCAGCCCAAGGGAGCGCCCCTTTGTCCCCTGACGGTCGATGAGGTCGCAAAGCGGCTCAAGGACGATGGCTTCACTCCATGGATCGATGTGGACGAGCTTGGTCGGAACTTGGCCTACTACTTCGAACGCACGCCGCTCATCGTCCGATTGGTTCCGGGCCCGAGTACGCCCGGCAGCACGGCTGGAACGCACCGGTTGTGCCTGGCGCAACTGATGATTACGGCGAAGGGCCAACCATGAAGTCCATGGCGATTTCCCGTGGTAGCGTCATTGCGATGCTGCTGTGTTCGATGATGTCAAGCGCCTGCGCGTACGCCCCGAAAGACAAGAGAGCTACGGGGACCTTCGATCCGGTGCCGGTCGATACTTACAGAATCAGTCAGGCAAGTGAATCTCCTGAACTGACAGCCGAGGAAGCCGGGCGACGTGTCCTGAGTCTCGTCGACCGGCTTGAGTCGATGGACGAGCTTTCGCTGGAGCAGGTGATTGCGCGAACCGGAATGCCGCTCAAGTACGCTCCGGCTGGCAAGGTGCATGCCTTCGCCGTAGAGCTGGCCCAGGACGCTGGGTTCTACAACGTCATCTATCGTGACAAGGGCGGGCGGCGCTTCGTCGAAATACGCTACGAGGCGCCTGACAACCCGCGGACGGCTGACGCATTTCCATGCGCACTGGGTGCGACCGCGGTTGCGGAGCGTCTGAAGACCCTGGGCTATGGCATGACCACCGACATCGACGAGATGGGACGCACGCTCGAACATGTTTTCAGTCGAAACGAAGTGCGCATTCGGGCCGTGCCGAGTCGGCACAGCATGCCCGGTCCGCTCGGAATAGATTCCTGTGTGGAAGTTTTGACCATTCAGTCGAAAGATTGATGGATGGTGGACGCCTCAGCGGAACCTACTAAATTCCGTCTTGCCAGTCTCGAAGTGTGCTTATTACCGCGGCGCGCTACTCCTGGTTCTCTGTCAGTTGCAGCAGGGTTCCCGTATGCTCGCCACATCTGCAGAGCGAGCGGTGCATGGAATGCGCAACTTTGAGTTTCGTCGCTTTGAACCGTCGGGACGGGTTGTCGGCCGAGCATCGCGATCGCTATTAGCGGCGGTGGCGCTTCTTGTACTAGGCAGCGCGTGCGCGCACGAGCCCAAAGTCAACCCATCCGTGCCTCCCAAGGAGCCGCACGACATGACGTCGACCGAGCCTTTCCGGCCCAGTTCCCCCTCCGAGTATCCCGAGCTGACTCCGCTGGAGGTCGGCAATCGGGTGCTCCGGCTGTTGGACGGTTTGAAAACCACCGATGGTCTTACCGTTGATGAAGTGGCAGCCAAGACCGGCATTCCGTTGAAGTACGACCCCCGTGGTAGGGCCCATGGGCTCATCATCAAGCTGCCGGACTCACCCTGGTTCTACAGCGTGATCTTTCGCGGCTCCAAGCCGCCCAAAGCCGTCGAACTGAACTATGCGTACGACGGCGATACTCCGCCGACCGGGCAGCCGCTGTGCGGCTTGGAGTTGGACGTGGTCGCCAAGCGGCTGAAAGATGACGGCTTCATGATGCGGATCGATGAAGATGGGATCGGCCAACCGCTCGCATACATCTTTCGTCGTGACCGTGTCGATGTGATGGCGGTCCTCGGTTCGAGTCCTGCGGATGCGCGGTCGGTAGACCGTCTTTGCATCGGCCACTTATTGATTACCTTGGCTGACTAGCCGGAAATGAATCGGACTTCGGACGGAAATGTGCTTTAAGCGCAGCCGCGGGTATCACGTAGCCGAGGTCATGGCGATGGGGCAGAATGCGGTGGAGCACCGCGTAGCAGCCACGATGAGATATGTATGAAGTGGCTGGAGCGTCTTGCCAAATACTACTAGCGGAAGATTGCGAGGCGAAGCGATGAACGGATTGATCCATGCGCTGGCAACTGCACTGTTGAGTGTTGGACTGGGCGCTAACGCTCATGCGGCCGGTTCGGTCGCGAAGGCGAAATACCCCAAAGAGGTGGTTGGTATATGGCAAGGGGGCGGGCCAACCTGCGAACTGCCGGGGAATCTCGATAGCGATAGCCGGATGGATATCCGGCCTAACAAGCTCGTCGATTACGAGCAGTGGAGCGAGCCGGTAAGCGTGGTTCAAATCTCCACGAGGCCGAAGGCCTGGCGGATCAAGTCTCGCCTCCATATCGACGGGGAGGCTGTGGACAACTACGAGGTTTTCGCCATCAGCGGGGAAGATTCGGGGCTGCTGACGATCATTGACGAGAACAGGTCAGCAAAGTACGTGCGTTGTCGTTGAAGCATCGTAGACCGCGACGAGGAGAATAACGACATGGATCGATTTCAGAACTCGAACGAAGGCATTGCTACGGTCAACTACCGCGTCATCCAAAAAGGGGTGTCGGTCAACATTCCGGTTGGAAGTTTCGATAGCCTGGTGACACACCATCCTTTTGACAATCAGGACGCCGTGGTTTCGAACGGCAGGGTGATTCGCGCGCAGCCTGGGCGGCGTCATGCGCTGATCGGTGGCGAGGTTCAGGAGATCGCTATAAGCGGCGAGCGTGGCGCGCTCAACTTGACCGAGGACCAAGTACTTTTAAAAAAGGATTTCATGCTGGAGGACTCCCGCATTCCTTCAGGCGGTCGTGGTGTTCGCGATGTTGATGTTCCCTCGCCCGTGGCTGGTTATGTTGGACGGTGCAACGCGGCAGAAGGGCTGGTCGACATTTACGACCGTAAGGGCGGAGAGGTCATTGCGCGGATTCGGCATATGCAGCCGATTCACGTCCAAGAAGACACAGAAGTGGCGTACGGGCAGTCGCTGGGTATGCAGAACAACCAGGCGACAGCGAAAGTGCACGTGCACATGGAGGTCGATACGCGTTACTACAAGCATTACGAAAATTATGTCGACGATCTCGTCAGTGGTCGGCTATCCATCGACCCAGCACGCCGCAACCAGGGCATCGGAGCCCGTCCCGTCATCGACGATGGGGTGATCCGCATCGGTGAGACATCCGGCGTCGTCGAGCAGTTGCAACGCGTACTCAACGAGCAAGGCTACTTGGATGCCAATGGTCAGCGGCTGCCGGAGGACGGGGTCTACCGGCTATCGATGCAGGCCGCGGTTATTCGCTACCAAGATGCCAACGGCTTGCCGCGTACCGGCGATATCGATCCGGCGACGTTGCAGCAGGCCTTGCCGCGCGTGTTTCCGTCGGAGTTGAACCGTCCCCTGGAGGAGCGCGGTCTGCCGAGCTATCTCGGTCCGCTCGGTGCGGTCGGGCCTGCCGCGGCGCCCAGGAACGATCCCTTCCTGGTCCAAGCCGAGGCTGCGGTTCGGCGGATGGAGCAGGGGCTGGGACGGGGCTACGACGAGAACAGCGCGCGGCTGGCGGCCAGCGTGGCCGGCATGGCGCGCGAGGCGGGGCTGTCGAAGATCGACCACATCGTACTGAGCCAGGGTGCCGGCACGGTCCGCCCCGGCGAGTTCGTGTTCGCGGTGGAGGGCGCCTTGAACGACCCGGCGCATCGGCGTGCGCACATGCGGACCGACGAAGCTTTGGCCCAGCCGGTCGAACGGTCGTTGGAGAAGCTGCAGGCGGCCAACGAGGTTCAAGCCCGGCAGGCCACCCTGGAGGCCGATCAGCAAGGCCAGCACATGGCCCATCAGCCGCGAACGGTGTGAAGGGCATCGGCATGGCCCGATGTCCTTTAGCCGCGAAGTCGACCCAGGGCAGGTTATGAACAAGCCAGCGTTGATGGTTGCCGCCTATCTGTGGTTTCCGCTGCGGGCAGTTGCTGGTGCGAATTGCGGTGAAACCCATGAACAGTGCTGGGTAGCAATAAGAGGGATTGGGGCATGACTTTCAGGTGCATCAAGCATGCCGCTCTGGCGCTGGCCTTGTCGACGGCGTGTGCGGCCGCGGCAGCGGTCCGCCCTGCCGCCGCTGCGACCGCGACGCCGACCACGGCGGCGGCAGCGGAGGAGGACTGCTTTTCCGCTAGCGACCTCGCAACGCGCGAGCAGTGCTTCTTCAAGATGTCCGATGACGAGATTGCCGAGTGCGAGCGCATACGGCTGTTCGCATGTAGGCCTTATCGCGAGATGTATCGCTTGGATGAGGAGCTAGCCGCCTTGCAGCGCGAGGCCTTGGCCAGCGCGCGCAAGCGCTTCGCTTCCTATGTGGACGGCGATCCGGCTTATCTGGACGACTTGGCCGATTACCTGGCCAAGTCGGGTCAGGCCTGGGCGCAGTTCCGCGACATGGATTGCCTGCTGGAACCGCTCGCGCAAGGCATGTCGCGGCGCGAAGCCGAAAACTTGACCGAAGCCTGCCGTGCCGAGCGAACCCGGGCGCGTATCGCTCAACTGCGGAGTTTGTTCTTTCCGGGGGAGCGGTAGTCGGCGCTGGTTGGGGGAGGTAGGGGGACCGGACCGATGGACCGCTGGCGCGGCGACAAGGAGATCGATGTGGCGAGCAATGGGGCAGCTTTTTCGTGTGCGGTGGGTGTTGCCGCACTGGCTTGCGTGGTGGCGTTGTACGCCCATGCGGGCCAGCACGCGGAGTTCGCCGGCGACTGGGTGTATTCCAATTCCTGCCGCTTCGGCCACTTCGTCAATATGGAGATCACCCAGCAGGGCGCCAAGATCGCAGGGTCCTGGGCCGACGGCAGTCGCGTGCGCGGTTGGAATGGTGAGCTGCAGGGCGACGTGCGCGATGGGCGGGCCAGTCTGCGCCTGTGCACGCAGGACGACGCAAAGCCGGACTACGCTTGCCCGAACTTCGGTCAGGAGGCGGGCTATCTGCAGCGGTCCGGGCAGACGCTGCTGTGGTTCAGGTCGTCGTACATGGCGGAGCCGTACGCCGTGCTGGTGCCTGCGGGCAGCGAGGCGGACCGGGACCACGGCGAGGTCGATTGCCCGGACGAGGGCTAGCCACGCGTTTCGATCGCCGCGATACGTCGCCGTGGCGCGAAAGGCGCTGAAGTTCGGCATTCGGCGGCCGCCGACGTCAGGACGGGGGCGCCCGCGGCGCCCCCCGTCCATCGCCCAGCTACCGACCGCTGCGGTCGGCGCCGCCGACTTCGATCACGACGGCCGCGGCGCGGTCGGGCGCGTGCCGCCGTTGGCGCGTTCTGCGACGCCCGGGTTCCAGGCCAGGGTGCTGGCGTTCTTCAGGTGCGCGACGATGCCGTCGACGATCGTGTCGAGCAGCGGATGCGGCAGGTCGTGGCCCATGCCTTCGACGCCGTTCTGCGGGCCGCCCAGCCATTGCGCGCCGGGAATGGCGTCGCGGGTGGCGCGGCCGCCGGAGACGTTGATCAGCGCGTCTTCGTTGCCGTGGACGACCAGGGCCGGCAGGGTCAGGGTCTTGAGCGCCTTGGTGCGGTCGCCGGCGAGCAGGATCGCGCCGACCTGGCGCGCGCCGCCGCCGGGGTGGAGCGGGGCGCCGGTCGGGCCGACCGAGCGGTCGTAGGCGGCTTCGGCCAGCGCGCGGCGGCGCCCGGCTTCCGCGGCGGCATGGGTCTTCGAGCCGATCAGGTTGTACAGGCCGACGATGTGCTCGATCGCGGCGTCGCGGTCGCTCGGCAGCGGCTTGAGCAGGGCTTCGATCACGCCGGGCTGCGGGTGGCCGACCAGGAGGCTGCCGGTGGTGCTCATGATCGAGCACAGGCTGCGCGCGCGGTCCGGATAATCGATCGCCAACCGCTGCGCGATCATGCCGCCCATCGAGGCGCCGATCACGTCGGGCCGGTCGATGCCGAGGTGGTCGATCAACTGCACGGCGTCCTTGGCCATGTCGGCCAGGCGGTAGCCGTCGGCCGGCGGTTCCCCGGTCCGCCAGGTGGTCAGGCCGCTGTCGCGGTTGTCGAAGCGGATCACGTAGTGGTCGGCTTTCAGCGTGTCGACCAGTTCTTGCGGCCAATGGATCAGCTGCGAATTCAGGCCCATGATCAACAGCACGGGCGGGTTCTTCGGGTCGCCTTCGACCCGGTAGCACAGCTTGACGTCTTCGAGTTCAACGAATTGGTCTTCGGACTTGACGGCCATGAAGGTTCTCCGCGATGGGCATTGGGGGAAATGCGCAGGGATCTGGAACGTCCAACGTGTCTGGATTGCGACTCGCGCGATCGGGTTCGTCTGTCGTGGAGGCGAACTCGCCCGTGCCGCGTCGTGCCGGCGGCGACGTGCTGAGTGCGCGAGTCCGCCGCCGAAGCCTGTCGACGCGGCTTCGGCGGGTGCTGCTGGATATACGCTTGCATCGGATTCGATTCCGAGACGGCGTAATCGGACTTCGCCGGAGCGCGAAAGGATCACCGAAGCTAACCAAGGCGCACGGACGCTAACCGCCGTTCGGGCGCGTTCTCCGAGCGGTCGCACACCTGCATCGCGCGTCGCGTCGCGATTGCGGCGTGAGACGCCCCGCGAGGTTCCGGCGATTCGCGGAACATGCGCTGCGTTCTGCGCCGGTGTGCGCGGCGTCGGTCGGCGGGCTGTCCCCGCCGGATGCTTAACCGCGTTCGCCTCTACGGCGCCGGTGCGACGCTTTTGCGCCCAGCGGAATCCTTTGTGGTCATTGCACACCGAGGAGTCCGCATGTCCCGTCCATACGTCGCCCTGTTCTGCATGCTGTTGGCCGCCAGCCCGGTCGCTGCGGCCCAGCCGGCCGAATGCACGAAGTTGAATTCAACCTCGCAAATGGCTCGGGCGCGCGGCGCCGTGTTGATAAAACACGGGGACGAGCGCTACCTGCTGCGCCTGGCCAAGGAGTGCGACAGCGTCGCCAGCGCACGCCATCTGCGCATCGTGACCGACGGCGCCGAGCACCTGTTGTGCCCGCAGGGCAGCGAAGTGGTCAGCCCTTCGCGCCGTTGCGCGGTGACCTCGGTAGAGACGATCGACGCCGCCGAGTTCGAGCGCGCCCGGCTGCATCGCTACTGAGGCTCGCGCGTTCTGGCGGAACCGACGCTCGGCGGACTGGTTGAAGGCGCGCTACTGGCGGTCGGCGCGATGTGCCTACAATGGCAGCGAGCCGCCCGTGCGCGGCTGCCCACAAGGCCCGAAACGCAAGGACGACGATGCAACAAGCGACGGTTCGAACCGGCAGCGGCCGGGACATCCTTCGTGGCGCCGGCGGGCGCCGCTGGGGCGCCGCGATCGCGCTGATCCTGGCTGTCGTTCTTGTGCCGGGCGCTTACGCAGAGGAGGAGTCGCAGAACTCCGCTGCTGCCGACCGCGACCCCGACTGCATCGGCATCGGCGATACTCGGCAACGCGAAGCCTGCTTCGCCCGCTGGCCCGACAGCCGCATCGCAGAATGCGAGCGGATGCGGCTGTCCGCCTGCGCACCGTACCGCGACATGCACCGCCTGGAAGCGCGGCGGCTGAGCGTGGCGCGCTCGCTGATGAACCTGCTGCGGGCGAAGTACGCCAGCTACGTCGAGAACGACCCGGCCTATGTCGACGACCTGTCGGCCTACCTGCGCGCGGACGAACAGGCCTGGGCCGCGGCGCGCGATGCCGCGTGCGCGCTGGACCCCTTTGTCCAGGGCATGGCCCGACGCGAGGCGCCCGGACTGACCGAGGCCTGCCGAGTCGAGCGGACCCGGGAGCGAGTCGAGGCCCTGGAGGCCAGGAAAGCTGCGTTGCTGCGAGCAGCCGGAGTGGAGTGAGGTGGCGGTTCGCGTCTGTGGGAAGAGCGTTGTTGGTCGCCGGCGCCCAGCACGATAAGGATACGGGCATGACAGTATTGCGTTACCACGACGGCCAAGCGGTTCGACTCGGTGACGATGTGCGCTGGGGCAGCGAAGGGCGCGGGACGGTGGTGGTCCTGATCGCCGAACAGAAGGCCGTGCCTGGCTACACCGGGGTCGAGGCTCAGGGGCCTTCCCTCTGCGGCTGTGGCGGTGCCGGCGCGAGCGGCGACTGATTGCCGGACCCGCGCCGCAAACAAAAAACGGGCCGCAATCGCGGCCCGTTCTCTTAAGCCGTAGCGTTCGCCCGGCTTACTCGGCGAACTTGCCCGTTCCCACATCGAACCACGGCGTGCACAGCGACTGCGTCTGGACGCCGGCTTCGCCGGCCGCCCAGATCGTGCCGTGGGCGGTCTTGGTGGGAATGCGGAACTGCTTCTGCTCGAACGGCGCCACCGCGACGCACCAGCGCACGCGCTGCGGCGCCTGGTCGCCGAAGCGATGGACGAATTGATCGGCGTGTTCGCCGCCGGCCTTCAGTTCCAGGGCCAGCCCGGCGTGGCCGAGCGGGTCCATCGGGTTGGCGGCGGAGGCCGGCGCCGGGGCATGCAGCAGGGTGATGCCGCCGTCCTGGGTTTCCAGCCGCGGCGCGCCGATCGGGCCGGGGTTGTAGACGGCGCCGGCGCGGTCGCCGTAGCTGCCGCGGTCGAACACGGCCAGGGCGCGGTCGGCGCTGCCGTTGCGCAGGCGGTAGCGCACCAGCAGGGTGTTGCTGGCGGCGGTGTACTGGAACTCGGCGTGCAGGCTCACGTCCTGGCCGTCCTGCACGCGCAGGCGGGTGTCGGCGGTGGCGGCGGTGGATGCGGGTTGGGCGTTCATTGGGGTGTCTTCTGCAGGATGCGGTAGGCCATGCGCGCAGGCCGCGGCGGACAGGGCGGTCAGCACGGCGGCGGCGGCGAGCGCGCGTCGGGTGCGGGCGGCGGTGGTGCGGGTCGCGGTCATCTAGCGGCTCTCGGCATGGGTCGATTCACGGTAAGGCCAGGGCGTGTCGCGCCGGCGCGAAGGCCGGCGCCTGCGCTCAGCGGCGCATGCCGCCGGCGCTTTGGGTCGGCTCGGCCTGGGTCTGCTGGGCTTGCGCCTGCGCGGCCTGCTCCTGGCGGTCGGCGGCGTGCATGGCCTCGTGGCGCAGCTCCTGGCCGGCGGCTTGCCCGGCGAGTTGGCGGGTGGCGTCGCGGGCGGCGTTGCGGTCGCCGGATTCCATCGCCTGCAACAACGCGTCCAGATGGGCGTGGTTGTGGTTGTGCCCGCCGTTGCCGCCGGCGCCGGTCGCGCTGGGGTTGCCCGGGGCGGAGAAGGCGCTCTTGGCGTCGACGCTGTAGTTCTGCCGGCGCGCCAGGCCCATCTCGTCGCGCATGCCGTTCTCGGTCAGGTTGGCGGGGTTGGTCTTGGTGTCGGGCGTGGCCGCGTTGCGGTCGAAGTCGAAGGCGACACCGCTGTTGTCCAGGCCCACCGCCTGGCGCTCGAAGTTGCGCACGCTGCCCGAGTCCGGGCCGGTGCCGCTGTACACGCCCTGCTGCAGGGTGCCGCCGGTGATGTTGTAGGCGTGCGACATCTCGTGGTGCAGGACCACGGTCGGGGTTTCGAAGAAGTCGCTGTGGAAGGACGGGTTGTAGCTGATCACCGAATCCATGCCGGCGCCGCGCGTGGTGACGCCGGTGGCCGGGTCGGTCTGCAGGAAGGCGTCGTTGGTCAGCGAGGGGCCGGCGTAGCCGTTCATCTCGTTGCTCAGCTCGGTGATGCTGACGCTGTGGCCGGTGCCGACGAACGCGTTGGCGTTGCGGTCCAGCTCGGCCAGCATCTCGCGGCCGTTGTTGGACGAGCGCAGCATGTCCAGATCGGCCTCGACCCGCTGGCGGAACGCGTCCGACGAGCCGGCGGCGACGGTGACGCTGGCGCCGACATGGGTCGTCATGTCGACTTCGACCTGGGTGTTGCGCGCGCCGCGGGTGGCGGTGACGGTGTCTTCGCCGCTCTGGCCGTAGACGGTGTCGCGGCCGGCGCGGTTGTCGACGGTGTCGGCGCCGGCGCCGGTGTAGATGCGGTCGTTGCCCTGGCCGCCGCGCAGGACGTCGGCGTCCTGGCCGCCGGACAGGATGTCGTTGCCCTGGCCGCCTTCGAGGGTGTCGGCGCCGCGCCCGCCCTCGATGTAGTCGCGGCCCTGACCGCCGCGCAGGATGTCGTCGCCGTCGCCGCCGTAGACCACGTCGTTGCCGGCGCCGGCGTCGATGGTGTCGTTGCCGGTGTTGCCGAACACGTCGTCGCGGCCGCGGCCGGTGTTGATGACGTCGTCGCCGGCGCCGCCGTCGACGCGGTCGCGTCCGCGCCCGGTGGTGATGGTGTCGTTGCCGTCGCCGCCCTGCACGTCCATGTTGACGCGCACGTTGGAGGCGGCGTGGATGACGTCGTTGCCGTCGCCGCCGCGCACGCCGAGCTGCTGCTGGGCGGCGAGGGTGATCTCGAACGGCTGGCCGTTGATGTTGACGTCGAGCACGCCGTTGGCGCGCTGGCTGACCCGCACGTTGTCGTCGCCGGCGCCGCCGTTGATGACCAGGGTGTCGGCGAACTGGTCGCCGCCGGTCACCTGCTCGCGGCTGATGACGATGTCGCCCTGGCGGAACAGTTCCTGCGAGGTGATGCCCTTGCCGTCGGGCGTGCTGCGCGAGGTGTCGGCAGCGGGGCTGCCGGGCGGAACGACGCCGCCGTTGATGACGATCGGGGTGGGGCCGGCCATAAAACGATCTCCTTGGCGTTGCAGTGGCTGACGGTGAAAGGCGCGCGCGGCGCAGCCGTGTTCCTGCCGCGCGGCCTGGAGGTCGCCCGCTGCGGGCGACGTGGTGTGCCGACTATAGGGCGGGCCGCGGCGGCGAAGGAACTCGGGTCGTCCCCGCCCGTGCCTGCGGCCGCCCCGCCGGTCGGCGAAGCTGCACTCTGCCCCGGCCGGTGGCCGCGAAATCGGGAGCGCAGTCACAGGAACGGGTTGGGTCGCGCGGTCCGGCCACGGTGAAGGCGGTCCGGCGCAGGGGACGTTCAGGATTGGCTTCGGAAGGGCGGGGCCGGCGATGCCGTATCCTGCGGCCTGGCCGCCCGCTGCCGGGGAAAGGCGGAACGGAAAGGACTCCCATGAATCGTCGCATCGCCTTGTGCATCGGCGTCGCGGGCTACCACGCGGACGCGCTGAAGTTGGACAATCCAGTCAACGATGCGCGGCGCATCCATGCCGCGTTGCGTAACCGGGGCTTCGATTCGACCCTGCTGCCGGACCCGACGGCGGACGAACTCATCGATGCCCTGACGGTTTTGCGAGCGAAGATCGAACACCCCGCGGCCGGGCGGCTGCTGAGCGTGGTGTACTACGCCGGACACGCGATCGAGATCGGCGGTTTCGGCGTGCTGCTGCCGGCCGATACCCCGGCGCCGGTGACCATCGGCCCGATCCGCCGCAGCGGCGTACCCGTGCTGGAGGTCGTCGCCGCGCTGAAGGCCGGGCGCGGGCCGAAGGTGGTGATCGTGGATGCGTGCCGCAGTGCGATCGATGGCTGGAGCGACCTGCAACTACGCGATTTCGCCGCCTGGGCCGATAGCGAAACCAAGCGACTGGCGGGTGTGGACGTAGCCGGCGACTTGGCGCTCGCTTATTCCACCGCGTCGGGACAAACGGCTTCCGATGGCCGCACAGGCAGCCGCAACAGCCTGTACTGCGAAAAGCTCGAAACGGCCCTGTTGCGCCACGATGTCTCCATCGTGGAGGCGCTGACGCACTGCGGGCAGGAAGTGATCGCCGATACCGACGCCAAGCAGCGGCCGTGGGTGTACACGAACCTGAGCGGCAAGGCGGGGTTCAGCGATCTGCCGGCCTATGCGCTTGCGTCTTCGACCACCTTGGTCACGCAGCGCGGTGCGGTTACGCGGTTGCATGCGCGGGCGATGGACGGCGCGGTCGTGGCGAACCTGCATGCGCGCTTGCAAGTGCTGCACGACGGCGAGCTGGGCGGATTCATCGTGCACGGCCCGGCGTACACCGCAGCGGCAACGTGGGAGGACGACGTGTTTCTGGCCGGGCCGCATGCATTCGTATCGCTCGACACCCGCGCCGAGGCGCGGCAGGGAGCGGAATTTTTGCCGACAGCGGATGTGGCGATCGACTGCGAGGAGGTCCACGGCATCGCCGTATCTCCCGGCGGCGAGTTCGCGATCGTTCACGGCCAGGCCGGCTATGCGGTCATGAAGCGAAGCGATGGCGGCTGGCGCCAGCATTGCGTCGGCAAGCGGCCCGAGTGCGTGTACAGCGCGGTATTCCAGTCCGATCGCGTGGCCTATCTGGGCGGGTACGGCAACCATGTCGTGCGGCTGCGCTTGGACGGCGATACGCCGCGTGCGGACAGGATCGCGCTCGGCCGTTCCCTGCACGTTTACGATCTGGCCTGGCTCCCCGGACGAAACACGCTGGCTGCCGTATGCAACGATGGCTGGGTGGTCTGGATCGACCTTGCCGACGACACGGTCGAGCGTCTGCGGATGTTCGAATGGCCCAGCGTCGACGTGCCGGGCGCGTACGGACGCTTGCGCCGCGCCCAGCTCTCGCCGGACGAAGCCAGCCTGTATCTCGCCGACCGCGACCGGTTCGAGGCCGAAAACGGCGACGAGTTCTGGTTGCGGACCCAACATGCGCCGCGGCCGCCGGGATACGACTTGTTGTGCTGCGACGTGGCCGAGCAGGGCAGACTACTCGCGATCGGCGCCGACGCGGGACTGGTCTTCCTGGTCGATACTCGCAGCCGCGAGCACGTCGCCACCCTGGACGCGGGCAGCGACATCGGCGTGCGGCTGCAATGGATGACCTGCGCCGGCGACGGCGCGATCCACGTGCTGGGCCAGGACAACATCGTGCGTTGCTTCGAGCCGGTTCGGCCGTACGTGTGACACTCCCGCCCATGCCGGCGCTCGGCGCGGCATAACCGCCGCAAACGGCGCGATGAGCGCAACTTTTGGTTGTCGTTTCCGGCTTGCGCGACCTGAAGTAGGCTCGTGCCCAGACCTCGACAGGGTTGGGTCGGTTCGCTCGGCGTTCGCCGGCGGTGTCGGCGGGGTGCGATGGCTTGCCAGGGAGGCATGGATGCGTGGCGTGTTTCGTTGCTTTGGTTGGCTGTCGGTATTGAGCGTCTGCGCCTGCGGCCCCGGGCCGACGGCCGACGAATTGGCCGCCCGGTACCAGCGCAACCCGGCGCCGAAGCGGCCGTACCGGACCGAGCTGAAGACCGCGGATACGCCTGGGCCGTTCGCCAGAGCCGAAGGCTTCGTCGGTTTCGAGGCCCCCAACTGCACCTACATCCCCGACCGGATCGCGGGCGCGAGGTCGATGCCGTCGATCGATCTGCCTATGGCCTTTTCCAAGGTCGACGAGTCCACCTTCGTGGCGACGATCTACGCCGATGCGATGCTGGATCAGGACTACCGGCTGGGCGACGGCGTCTGCCACCGGGAACTGCGGAGCGTGAATGCCTGGCTCACGGCGACGAGTGCCAAGACCGATACCAGATACGTCGTCAACTTGTCTGGCGACGAGGCGATCGCACGAAGGTCGCAAACCAACTGCTACGTCATGGACAGATACCCTGGCGACGATCCGGAGGGGGGGCGGAATCCGGAAATCAACGTCGCGACTGGTTCAAGCCGGAATTCCAGAATCAACTGTTCTCAATCACCATGACGGCGAAGGCCGGGAAACCATGAGGACGACGGCCAAGTTTGAATCCGCCCGTGTCCCGCTACTTTGGGTTGCCGTTGTTGCCGTCCCGCGCCTGCCGTAAGCTCTGCCGTAACAGATCCGAGCCGGATCGTCGTGCGTCGAGCGCCGACGTGCCGCGTTCCATAACCGTCCTGCCATGGAGGCATCGATGCGCGGTGTGTTTCGCAGCTTTTGCCTTCTGCTGGCGATGAGTACTTCCGCCTGTAGCGCTCCCGAGGCCGCCATGAACGCCGAAACTCCCACCTCCGACTCCGCGCCGTCGATGGCCGAGCTGGAAGCCAAGTACCAACGCAACCCGGCGCCGAAGCAGGCGTACCGGATCGAGCTGAAGGTGGCGGATGCGCCGGGGCCGTTTGAGAGGGCCGAGGGATTCGTGAGCTATGAGGCGCCGAACTGCACCTTTATTCCCAACCAGATCGTAGGGGTGCGCAAGCGCCCGTCACACACATTGCCGATTGAGTTCGCCAAGGTCGACGAATCTACTTTCGTCGCGACGATCCACGCTGATGCGATGCTGGATGAGGACTATCTGGGCGAGGGTGTCTGCCACTGGGAACTGATGGGCGTGAGCTCCTGGCTCAAGGCGACCGGAGCCAAGACCGACATAGGCTACCTCGCCAATCTGGCTGGCGATGAGGTACGCGCTCAGAAGTTCCGCACTAACTACTATCTCAAGGACGAGTATCCGGGCAATGATCCGGATGAGCGTCTCGACCCAGGCGAACTGGATCGCAACAAATTCACGCCGGAGTTCCAGGGGCAGCTATTCACCATTACCTCAATAGCCAAGGCAGGGACGCCATGAGCCTCAGCAGCCAGCAATATGCCAACCTCGCCGAAGATGCATACAACCCTCGTGAGAAAGGTAAAGACGTCACCCTTGAGGGTGTGACGTACACAGTGCTAAAGCACGTCGACAAGCCATCAGGCTATCAGGGTACGATCTATCGGCGCCAGGATACCGGGGAAATCATCGTCGCCCATCGTGGCACCGAATTTGACCGAGAGAAGCTCAAGGACGGTCTGACCGATGCCGGCATGGTTACATCTCGTACCAATGTCCAGGCTAAGGACGCGATCGCATTGACGCGCGATGCCTTAGAGATAGCGGAAGAACTTGGCCGCGGTAAGCCGTCGCGACCCGAAGTCACCGTCACCGGCCACTCCCTCGGCGGCACCCTGGCGCAAATCACCGCCCACCACTACGACCTGCGCGGCGAGACCTTCAACGCCTACGGCGCGGTCAGCCTGGGCTACCGCATCCCCGAGAGCGGCAACCGCGTCACCAACCATGTCATGGCCGGCGATCCGGTCAGCGCGGCCAGCGACCACTACGGCCAGGTCAAGGTTTACGCCACCGCGCAGGAAGTCAAGTCGATGCGGGACAGCGGTTATGAGAACGACCGCAGCACCCTGTTCGACGCACGTTCGTCCGTGGGGGCGGCCAAGAAGATGGTCGGCACCTCGCACAGCATGCACAACTTCCTCAATGTCGACGCCCACGATAAACCGGACCGTTCCGTGCTCGGCGATCCCCAGGCGCAGCGTCTGGCGCAGCAGTACGATCCGATGATCGACAAGTACCGCAACGATATCGAGAGCCTGCGTCGCGGCGTGACCAACACCTTCCGCGATCCGGTGGGGAAAGCAGGCGACTTGATCGACGAGATCCGCGGTCCGCTCAAGCCGGGCGAGCCGGGGCGCAAGGAACACCGGCACGAGGCGCCGGCGCGGCCGGAGCGCAATGCCTCGCCGTGGCACCCGGCGCCCTATGGCCCGGCGCTGCGGGACTACATCCATCCGGGCAAGACGCCGACCTTGAATCCCGGCTTTCCGATGCGTGCGACCACCTCGCTCGACGACAACCCCTCGGCTTTCGTCGACCGCATGCTGGCCGCCTCGCAGAACGGCGATCGCGACGCGTTCCGGCAGATGACCCAGCAGGCCGCCGCGGCGACGCCGGGCCGCGAGCTGCGCAACGACGCAGTGGCGACGGTCGATCGCCAGGAGCAGGCCTTGGCCCAGCAGGCGATGCAGCAGCAGGCCAACGAGCAGGCCACACCCAGCCGCCAGGGACCGCGCATGGGGTGACCGGTGCCGCCGGCGCGCGGCGCGCGCCGGGTCCCCTAGAATATCCGTTGGGCACGAAGCCGCTTTGGAGAGCGCTGGCATGCAACAGGACGAGTTGATGGCGCTGATCAGCAAGACCGCGGTCTTGATGGAGCAGTTCGAGCGTCGCTGCGAGGAGATCGAGAAACAGCAGCTCGCGGTGTCCCAGCAGCTGCAGCATTTGGCGCAACAGGTGCCGGGCGTGGTGCGGCAGTCGGCCGACGAAAGCCTGCGCAGCCTGCCGGGGGCGGTGATCGGCAAGGTCGAAGGCGGGCTGTCGCAGCCGGTCGGCGCCTACGAAAAACGTCTGCAGGAAGCCGGCGCCTTGCTGCAGGAAGGCTCGCAAGGGCTGGCGGCGCAGATCAAGCGCATGGAATGGCTGCACAAGCAGTTGGTGTGGAAAGTGGTCGGCGCGGCGCTGGGCAGCGTGCTGCTGCTGCTGGCCGGCGGCGGCTGGCTGCTGTGGCAATACCGCGCCGACATCAACGAGAACCGGATCACCGCCGACCTGTTGCGCGCCTACAACCAGGCCGACGTGACCCTGTGCGGTGGGCGCCTGTGCGCCAACGTCGACATGAAGGCCAAGCCCTACGGCGACGACAAGCGGTATCGGCCGGTGCAGGCGCGGCAGTAAGCGGCGCCGCCGCCATCGCCGATGCCGCTGTTGCGATGAGTCCGTTGGCGGATGCGACACCGGCCCTTCGGTCGAATTCGCCGTAGTTGCGATTTCGCGGTCGCGGCTTACGCCGCTCCTACAAGGACTCATGTAGGAGCGGCGTAAGCCGCGACCACCGAAGCGGTCGACGCTAGCGCCGCGTCCGAAGCCCGGATCCTCCCGGCGCAACTTCGACGCACGGATCCGCTCTTCCTGGCCTCATGCGCCGCCGCCGGACTATCGTCCGTTTCGCAGGCCCGCGCGGCCCAATACCGGCCAGCCGCCGACCGCTCGCAGCTCCGTCGCCCACCGGCGCCACGACGCCGTCGAAACCGCAGCTCCCCATTCGTCGATGAGAAGAACCGCGCCGATCCCCGGCGCGCCCTCATCCTCGGGAGCCCGCCATGCGCAAGATCATCGCCGCCCTGCAGCTGTCGTTGGACGGCTACATCGAAGGCCCGCACGGCGAGCTGGACTGGATCGACAGTTGGGAGGACCGCTTCGGCCTGCTCGACCGGGTCGATACCTTCCTGCTCGGCGCACGCATGTACCCGGCTTACGAGGCCTACTGGAGCGCGATCCAGGCCGACCCCGACGCGATGCTGCCCTGGGTCGGCCGGCGTGCCCTGCCGTTCGAGATCGAATACGCGCGCCTCGCCGCGGTCACTGCACATGTGGTGCTGTCGCGTACGTTGCCATCGGCCGGCTGGGCGCAGACCCGGATCGTGCGCGAGCTGGACGAGCTGCGCGCGCTCAAGGCCCAATCCGGACGCGACATGCACGCCCTCGGCGGCGGCGTCTTCATCGCCAGCCTGCTCAACGCCGATCTGGTCGACGAGTTGTGCCTGGTCGTACACCCGGTATTGCTGGGCGCGGGCAAGCCGCTGTTCGCGGGCCTCCATGGACGGCGGCGCCTGCGGCTGGCCGAGGCCAGGGCGATGTCGGACGGGCTGGTGCGCTTGTCCTACGTTCTGCGCTGAGGTCTGGCGTGGACGCAGTGCGAGGGGCGCTTCATTCGGTTCCGCTCCCCATATAGACCTGGTAGCGCCCGATCCTGCCGACTTCGGCCACGGCCGCCTGCACGTCCGCACGCGCCAGCATCGTTTCGCGCGCCTGCCGATAGGCGACGTCGCCGGGCAACGGCTCCATCGTCTGGAACTGCTGCATCCACTCCAGCGCGTCGGCGCGATCGGCGGTCGATGCGAGCAGCTCGGCGGCCAGATGCGCCGCGTCGTCGATCCGTTGCGCGCGCAACAGCGACTCCAGGTACACCAACGGGCCGTCCTGGCGATGCTCGCGCAGGTAGTGCAGCGCCGCGGCCACGCCGTCGCGGTCGCGCTTGGCCAAGGCGGCGCAGAGCTTGTTGGCCTGCATGACCATGCGGCCGTAGCCGGCCAGATCGGGACCGGTGCGTTGCAGTTCGGCCAAGCTGTCGTCGGGGCGATCCAGGCCGCAATACAGTGTGGCCAGGTTCAACGATTGGCTGACGTTGGGCAGGCCGTCTTCGGTGAGCCGGCTGGCGCGGGTCATTTCGGCCACGGCTTCGTCGATGCGGCCGAGGCGACGCAGCGCGATCGCGCGTTCGTTCAGCACCCAGCCCTGCTGCCGGATATCGTCGAACGCGGGTTGGCCGTCTGGCGCTTCGGCAATGCGCGCGGCGATTTGTTCGGTCAACGCCAAGGCTTCGCGGTGCATGCCGGCGACCAGCATCGCCGAAATGAGCTGCACCCTTATCTCGAGGCCGCGCGGCGTGGCGTCGGCTTTCTCGCGCAGACTCTCGACCATGCCGATGGCGGCATGCTCGACGTTGAAGGTCCAGCTGTCGGCCTCGACCAGGAAATCGAAGCGCTTGTCGCTGCGCAGCCGCACCAGGCTCAGCGGGTCGGCGATGCGGCGAACCACACCGCGCGCGGCCTCGTGCTCGCCGCGTTCGACGTGGCGCTCGAGCAGGACGAACCACAGTTCGCCGTCGTCGCCGGTCAGGCTGTGCCAGTTGGCGTCGTACAGCGCCCGTACCAGACCGAAGCGCGTCTCCGACTCGCGGTCGAGCCGATTGACCAACTGGAAGATCATTTGCTCGTCGATGTTCGGCAGCAGCTCGGGCCAGTACTCGACCAGGTGGATGAAGGCCCGTGCCGATTCGTCGTGCCGGTGCAGGTTGAATTCGATCGCGCTCAGCCGGTACCAGCCGTCCGGATCGTTGGGGTCGGCCGCGTTCGCCTGCCGGTACAGGCCCGCGGCCCGGGGGAGGTCGTTGAGCTTGACCGCCGATGCGGCGGCGGCGGTCAGCGCTTGCAGCCGCTGCGCCGCGTTCAGACGGGCGAATTCCGGCTGCGCGATCAGCTCGCCGAAGGCGCGGTCGGCGCTGGCGTAGTGCTGGTTGTGCGCCAGCGCGACGGCGTCGGCAATGCGCTGGCGGAAGAACCGGCTTTCCGCCTCGTCGGCGACGATGGCCGGCGCCGGCGTTTGCCCGGCGTCGGCGGGCGCCGTCGCGCACAAGCCGAGCATCAGCCCGCCGAACGCGACCCGCAATACGGCTCCGTGCATCTGTTTCTCCATCCCCTGGTTGCACCCGGCCAAGCCGGTTTCGTATGTTTCGCCCCCGCGGGGGCGGCGAGGGCGCTCAGCTTACGGGAAAGCCGGAATGTGCCGATACCGGGCGCGGGCCGCGGATCCGGCGATGGACGGGCGGAACAGGGCGCGAGCCGTGAAGCCGCGCCCTCGCGCCCGATCACGCACAGTCCACCTTGCTGCAATGCACAATAATGGCCCTATGAGCGCCCTCCCCACCGCCTCCGCCCCGCTGCCGCCGCGCCGGGTGGCCCTGATCCTGTTCGCCCTGGCCATGGGCGGTTTCGCCATCGGCACCAGCGAGTTCGTGGTGATGGGCCTGATCACCGAGATCGCCCGGGCGATGGGCGTCACCGAGCCGCAGGTCGGTCACGTCATCAGTGCTTACGCGCTCGGCGTGGTGGTCGGCGCGCCGGCCTTGGCCTTGCTGGGCGGGCGCATGTCGCGGCGCAGCCTGCTGCTGGCATTGATGGGTTTCTACGCGGTCGGCAATCTCGCCAGCGCGCTGGCGCCGGGCTATTCCAGCCTGATGCTGGCGCGCTTCGTCGCCGGCCTGCCGCACGGCGCCTACTTCGGCATCGCGGCCCTGGTGGCGGCGCGCATCAGTCCGCCGGAGCAACGCGGCACCGCGGTCGGCAGGGTGATGCTGGGGCTGTCGGTGGCCTTGCTGATCGGCAATCCGCTGGCGACCTGGCTGGGCCAGGCCTTCGGCTGGCGCTGGGCGTTCGCGCTGGTGTCGTCGATCGCGCTGACGACGGTGGCGATGACCGCGCACGTGCTGCCGCGCGGCATGAACGCGCCGCGCCCGGATGCGATGCGCGAGCTGCGCGACTTCAACCGCAAGCCGGTGTGGCTGGCGCTGGGCATCGGCGCGATCGGCTTCGCCGGCATGTTCTGCGTCTTCAGCTATTTGGCGCCGACCCTGGTGCACGTGACCGGCGTGCGCGAATCCTTCATTCCGTTCGGCCTGATCGCGTTCGGCATCGGCGGCATCCTCGGCACGCTCGGCGGCGGCTGGCTGTTCGACCGCTTCCAGTTCCGCGGCGCGGCGCTGGTGCTGGTGTGGTCGGTGTTGATCCTGCTGCTGTTCCCGCTGGCCGCGCGCTCGGCGTGGACGGTGCTGCCGGCGGTGCTGGCGGTGGGCACGATGGGCGCGCTGGCGACGGTGTTGCAGGCGCATCTGATGGACGTCGCCGCCGAGGCGCAGACCTTGGCTGCGGCCTCGAACCATTCCGCCTTCAACATGGCCAATGCGCTTGGTCCCTGGCTCGGCGGCACGGCGATCACCGCCGGCTACGGCTGGACCTCGACCGGCGTGGTCGGCGCGATCACCGCGCTGGGCGGCCTGGCGATCTACGCCTGGGCGCGCGCGGATCAGCGCGCGTCGGAAGCGGCGCTGGAAGGCTCGGGCGAGGCGGGCTGAGAGCGAGTTCCGTCCGGCTTCGGTGGAGACGCTTGCACCCACCGCTGCGGTGATCGCGGCTCACGCCACTCCTGCAGGAGGCAAGGCGCCGCTGAAGCCGGCTGACGAATGTCAGGTTTCGTCCCCGCGTACGGGCCAGGCCGTGGCGGCGGCGCTAAGCTCGCGGGCGACGCAGCGGCCGCGATGCCGGCCGGCGAACGGAGGCGAAGGATGAAGCAGACTTACCCAGGCAGCTGCCATTGCGGCGCGGTGCGGTTCGAATGCGACCTGGACCTGGCCGCGGGCACGCGGCGCTGCAATTGCAGCTTCTGTCTGAAGACGCGGATGTGGAAGGCGTTCGCGATGGCCGGCGAGTTCCGCCTGTTGCAGGGCGAACAGGAACTGGGCGATTACCGCGCCGCCGATTCGCAATGGCCGCAGGGCTGCGTCCATCACCACTTCTGCCGGCGCTGCGGCGTGCGCCCCTTCAGCCGCGGCTATCTGGAAATGGAGCCGTTCAACGGCTGGTTCCACGCGGTCAATGTCGCCTGCCTGGACGGGCTGGACGACGCGACCCTGGCGGCGATCCCGATCGAATACGAGGACGGGCGCCATGATCGCTGGGAATCGACGCCGGCGTCCCCCCGATATCTGTAGCGACGCAGCATTTGCGACCCGAACCGGTATTCTGGCGGTCTTCGCCGCTTGTGCCGAGTCCGCCATGACCACCTACATCGCTTTGTTGCGCGCCGTGAACGTCGGCGGCACCGGCAAGCTGCCGATGGCCGAGTTGCGGGCGATGTGCGAGGCGGCGGGGTTCTCGGATGTACGCACCTATATCGCCAGCGGCAATGTGGTGTTGCGCAGCCAGCTCAGCGCGCAGCGGGTGCAGGCGGCGCTGGAGGACAGGTTGCGGGCCTACGCCGGCAAGCCGGTCGGGGTGATCGTGCGTACCGACGCGGACCTGCGGCGCGCGCTGGAGGCCAATCCGTTCAAGCAGGCGGCGCCGAACCGGGCGGTGCTGATCTTTCTCGACGCGGCGCCGCCGGCCGATGCGCTGGCCGCGGCGAAGCATCGCAACGGCGAGGAGATCGCGCTCGGCGAACGCGAGATCTATGTCCATTACGGCGACGGCATGGCCGACTCGAAGCTGACGATTCCGGCGGCCAAGGCCGGCACCGCGCGCAACTTGAACACGGTGGCCAAGCTGATCGAGATGGCCGGGGCCTGACCCAGCGCCCGCGTGCGCGGGCGCTGCGATCCGAGGCTTATTTCAGCGGCTGCAGGCCAAGCGTGGCGAACAATTGGTTCTGCGCCTTCTTGGCCATCGAACGCGGCATCTTGACCAGGAAACCGTCGCCGGCCAGGCCCACGTCGCCCTGCAGGATCAGGCCGTTGATGCGAACGTAGCTCTTGATCGTGTAGCGGTCGCCGATGCGGTCCAGTTCGAGGAACATCGGCGCGGTCAGAAAACCCTTGCCCTTGCGGTACACCTGGCGTCCGCCCTCGTGGCGTGCGAGCGCATAGCCGTTGCCGGCCGCCCAGGCGGCGACCGTGGCGGCCACATCCTGGTCCGAGGAGAACTCCACCAGATCGAACGGATGCTTGCCGTTCTTGGCCACCAGCGCCATCAGGTTGAGCAAACCGAGCCCGCACAGCCCGCCGAAGATCGCCATCCCTATGATCGAACCCATATCCGTCCTTGATCGATTGCGAGTAGAAACCGCGGCCGTTGCGGCCGGGGGCGGGCACTATAGCAGCGCACGTTGCGCAGGGTGGTGCCTGAAACCGCCAGTGGCCGGCGCGGTCCGGCGGCCGGCGATGCCGCTGTCGGGCCGAGGGCGCGACGCCAGGACCGCGGTGCGGCGGGCCGACCGCTTCCGGTGCCGCAGACGCCGTACTAGACTCGGGACATGCGAAATCCCCTGCAAGATCAGTTGCTCAAGGCCGGCCTGGCGAAGAAGTCCCAGGTGTCCCAGGCCGTGCGCGAGCAAGCCAAGCAGCGCCAGGGCAAGGCGCCCGTGCCGCCGAAGGAAGACCAGGTCGACGTCGACCGCCTGCGCGCCGAACGCGCCGAACGCGATCGCGCGCTGTCGGCCGAGCGCAATGCGCAGGCGCGCGCGCACGAGTTGCGCGCGCAGGTGCGGCAGATCGTCGAGGCCAACCGGATCGAGCGCAAAGGCGAGATCGACTATCGCTTCGCCGACGGCGACAAGATCAAGAGCCTGCTGGTCGACAAGGCGCTGCGCACCCAATTGGCCGGCGGCGCCCTGGTGATCGTGCGCCTGGACGAAGGCTACGAACTGCTGCCACGCGCAGCCGCGCAGAAGGTGCGCGAGCGCGATCCGGCCGCCATCGTGCTCGACAACGGCGCATCCACGCCGCCCGCGCCGGCGAGCGAGGACGACGAGTACTACGCGCGCTTCCAGGTGCCCGACGATCTGATCTGGTGACCGGCCTGGGGACGCAGGGCGTTGAGCGCGCTCAGCTCGCGGCGCCCTGCCGCGCGGTCTGTCGGCTCGGTGGACCGCCTGCGCGCCCGGTGTCTTGTCAGGCCGGCGCTGCGGCCCTGGAACGATCGAGGACTCACCCTGTCCGCGATCCCGGTTTAACGTGAGCGCCTCTTCCATCGCGCCCACGAGGCTTCGCCATGCTGACCCTGATCCACGCGCCGCATTCCCGCTCGACCCGCATCATCGCCCTGCTCAAGGAACTCGATGCCTTGGACCGGGTCGAGGTGCGGCCGGTGGAGATCCAGCGTCAGGGGCAGGACCGTCCCTTCGCCGGCGATGCGCGCAATCCGCACCCGGAAGGCAAGGTGCCGGTGTTGCTGCACGACGGGGTCGAGATCTGGGAAAGCCCGGCGATCATCCAGTACCTGACCGACCTGTTTCCCGAGCGCGGCATCGGCGCGCCGATCGGTTCGCGCGAGCGCGGCCGTTACCTGTCCTGGCTGAGCTGGTACGGCGACGTGGTCGAGCCGGTGCTGCTGCTGGCGGCGATCCGGGTCGAGCATCCCTTCCTCAGCGCGACGTTCCGCGGGGTGGCGGAAATGGAGGCGCGGCTGGGCAAGGCGCTGGAGAACGCGCCCTACCTGCTCGGCGACCGCTACAGCGCCGCCGATCTGCTGCTGCACACGCCGTTCGTGTGGTTCTCCGAAGCGATGCCGGCCAACCCGGCCATCCGGGACTGGGTGCGCCGGTGCACCGAGCGGCCGTCGTCGAAGTTCGCCGCCGAGTACGACGCGTCCTTGCTCGCCGCGGCCTGAGCGTTCTTTGCCGGCACGTCGTGCGTGCGAACGCGCACAGCGGCGTGCGCCCAGGCCCGAGTGTTCCTGCAGGGACGTCATTCCCGCGAAAGCGGCGATGCGCATCGGCGCCGCTGCGCGACTCTCATGCGTGCGGCTTCATCGGGCGCGCGCTTGCGCATCGCCGTCGCAGTCCCATCCGTGCACCACAGCGTTGCGGCGCCGGCGGCCCGCAACGCTGGACCTCAAGCGGGGTTGAGGTCGTAAGGTGGCGGCAATCCAACACGCCGAGAACGACGATGCCGCCGCTGCCCGAGACCGTCCTGTCGCAGGACGACCTGCAACTGTATCTGCGCCGGCTGGGCTACGCGCATGCGCCGGCGCCGAGCTTGCAGACGCTGCGCGAGTTGCAGCGCCGTCACAGCGCGGAATTCGTGTTCGAGACCGTCGCCAACCTGCTGCATGCGCCGATCCCGATCGATCTGCCCTCGCTGCGGCGCAAGCTGCTGCACGATGGCCGCGGCGGCTATTGCTACGAACTCAACGGTCTGTTCCTGGCCTTGCTGCAACAGCTGGGCTTCCGGGCGCGCGGCCTGACCGGACGAGTGCTGATGGGCGGGCCGGAGGATGCGGTCACCGCGCGCACCCACATGGTGGCCCTGGTCGAGATCGACGGCGAACGCTACGTGGCGGATGTCGGTTTCGGCGGCATGGTGCCGACCGGGCCGTTGCGGCTGGACGAGACCGGCGAACAGGCCACGCCGCATGAGCCGTACCGGCTGGAACGCCGGGGCGCCGATCGGTATTTGCTGCAGGCCAGAGTCGGCGAGGAGTGGCGGGCGATGTACGTGTTCGACCTGGCGCCGCAGGAGTACATCGACTACGTGGTCGGCAACTGGTACGTCTCGGCGCACCCGCAGTCGCCGTTCCGCGATCAGTTGTTCGTCGCTCGCACCGGGCCCGGTTGGCGCAAGACCTTGAACAACGGCAGCTACGCCATCCACCGCCTGGGACAGCCCAGCGAACGGCGCGAACTGGCCGGTGCCGACGAAGTGATCGCGGTGCTGCGCGAAGAGTTCGGCCTGCGCCTGCCCGACGAAACGGCGTTGCGCGCCGCGATCGAACGGCGCGCGGCGGCGTGAGGCGAGGGCGCTCGGCCGCCGCCGCAGCGCGGCCGCCGTTCGAACATGCCGCTAAGACGCCCGTTGCGGCGCTCAGTCGCTGAGGGTTTCGATGGCGTGGCCGCCGCGGGCGGCGTGGCTGAAGAATGCGAGCCAGCGCAGCACGATGCGAATCAGGTGGCGATCGCGGCCGTCTTGGCCGTGGCGGTCGAGCAATTCGATGAGTTCGTGCACGATCGCGCCGGCCTGTAGCGGCGAGAGGGTCGGACTGTCGTAGAAGGCGTCCCACAGCGCGTGCAGCTGCGGATAGCGGGCCCGGTCGCTGTCGGCCAACACCATCACGTGTTCCTCGTCGTGACGGATGCTTTCCCTGCGCCCGCCGGCGCTCATGTCGAATCCCATGCCGCCGCGGCCCGCTCAGTCGATCAGTTCGAAGCCCGCCGGCGCGATGCGCGGCGGGGGGCGATCGCAGTGATACATGTCCAGGTACAGCGAGGTTTCGCGCGTGCCGCAGACCACCCGGTAGCGGTCGACGACATGGTGGTCGGGCTCTCCCGGCGCCAAGGGCTTGCCGGCCAGCATCGCTTCGACCAAGCGTACGGACTGCGCTTCGGTCATGTTGGCCGGCAGGGGCGTGCGTTCGCCGACGCTGCCGGCGCGTTCGAACTGCGGGTGGCTGCGGTCGGGACAGACCAGGCGCGCGAGGTAACGGTGCTGGCCCTGCGGCTCGCAGACCTCGATCGCGGTGGCGACGCTGCCGCCCGGAGCGGCGTCGGCGGCGGGCGAGGACGGGGTCTGGGCGGTGGCGGCCAGCGGGACGGCCAGAGCGAGCAGGACGGCTTTCATCGGGCAGAGATCCTTTCTGCGAAGTCGGCGACAGCATAGGGCATGCGGCGGGGAATGCCATGCTGCGACGCGGTCGGACATTAGCCTCGGGTGACGACAGGATGAGGCGGAACGAAAAGCGGGCATCGCGTTTGCGCATTCATTCGCGTCTGCCCGGGCGTGCGCACTGAACGCGGCGATGTTCATCCGCGGTTCTCGGGCGCTCGCCAGAATCGAATCTCCCCCCAGCACAGGAGCGCGCCATGAGGAAGTTCATCCTGGCCCTCGCCCTGGCGGCCTGCGTGCCGGCCGTCGCTGCGGCGCAGGAGACGCAGGGCCCGGTCGCACTGACCGAGCACCAGATCCGCACCCGCCTCGCCGAGCAGGGCTACGACAAGGTCAACGACCTGAAGTTCTCCGACGGCGTCTGGCACGCAGATGCGCGCAGCGCCGACGGCAACCGCGTGCAGGTGCGGCTGGACCCGCGCACCGGCAACGTGTTCGCCAACGAGTTGGTCGCGCGGCTGAGCGAACGCGACATCCGCGCCTCGCTGTCGGCGGCCGGCTACACCAACATCCACGATGTCGACTACGAGGACGGCCTCTGGAATGCGGAGGCCGACGATCCGTCCGGCAAGGATGTCGAACTGAAGATCAACCCGAACAACGGCAAGGTCATCGGCGCCGAGAACGACTAGTTCGCGGTGCCCGCAGCGGCTCCGGCCGCCCGCGCGGCCGGGGCCGTTGTGTCGGCGCCGTCAGCCGTAGAAGTCGCCCAACACTACGCCGACGCTCTGAGTGCCGTTCAACTGGATCGACGGGTTCTGGTTGCACAGGTCGTCGTAGGGAAAGCCGTAGGCCAGGCCGTTGGCGCTGACCGCGTGGGTCAACTGCGCCCAGGCGTTCCAGGTGCCGCCGTCGGGATAGAAGCCGGCGGCCGCGCCGCTGCAGTCGGCGTCGTCGAGCAGATAACCGACCACGCCGCGGTTGAATGCCGCGGCGATGTTCTTGCCCACGTTGAGCTGCGCCGCGTCGCCGTTGGCCAGGGCGTTGTTGCATTGCCAGACATCGAGCGAGGCGAACTGCACGGTCGAGGGGGCCGCGCCGGTCAGGGCGAAGGCCAGCGGCGGCGCGGCGGCCTGCCAGCCGGCCAACGTCGGGTACTGGCCGGCGTAGAAGTTGAGCACGCCGCTGTCGGGGTCGACCACGCCGGTGTAGTAACCCGTGGCGACGTCGTGCACGACCAGCGGCGTGGCCTGCCAGTTCGCGTACCAGGTCGAGATTTCGTCGTCGAACCAGCCGCTCACGGCGGTACCGTAGGCCGCCGGATCGCCGGTCAGGGTCTTGGGCGAGATCGCGCGCAACCAGCTCAGCCCGGTCGGATACGCCGGCGCGATGGCGGCGGGGATCGGGATCGCCAGCGGCTGACCGGCCAGCGGCGCGGGCAAGGCCTGCACCTGGGCGATGAAGGCATCGCGCGACACCATCGGCTGGCCCTGCGCGCTGCCGCCGGGTGCGCCGTCCAAGATCAGAGTGAAGCCGAACTGATCGACCTGGGTGGTGTTGCCGTTGAAGTTGCCGTCGCTGTCGTAGGAAAACTCGATCCAGTCGAACAGGCATTGGGCGCCGGGGCCGTCCTGATACGGCACCGGCGCGGCATAGCCGCCGCTTTGCACGGTGAACGGCAACCGCGGCACGCCGACGGAAATGTAGATGCGCCCGCTGAAAGCGGCGCTGCCAGTGCCGAGGCTGGGCAGATTGGCGGTATTGATCTGCGACAGGTCGATCCAGGTCGCCGGGCCGCTGCGCGCCAGGGGGATCGAATAGTCGGCCCAGGCCTGGGGGTAGTTGTCGGCCAGGGCCGCGACGACGGCCGGATCGAGTTGTCCGGCGCCGGGAAAGCTGCCCGCGGTCTGGGCGTTGTCGGCGAGCTGCATCGGCTGAGGCAGGCCGGTGGCGTCCAGGCGGTAGAAGCCGTCGGGCACTTTGCCGACGATGTAGGCGTAGACGGGCACATCGTCGGCGAGGTCGGTCTGGGTCGCATCCAAAGTCAGCGGGACGGTCATGGGCGGCTCCGGAAGGGAAGGGGCGCAGCCGCTGGACGGGCGCGCTGCATGGGCGGGAACGCGGCAGGGGGCGAGACGTGAAGCGGTACGGGTCCCCGGGGTTCGCGGCCTGGACCGCGGCCGCGAGGGCGAGCGATGGGGATGAAAAATATTCTCGCCGGCGTGTCGATTGCGGAGGCGATGGTACGTCGCTGAGAGGAGCAGGCAGGAAACGGTTGTCGGGTCCCGCGCTCTCCCCATCCTACCGCCTTCCGTCTCGGGCTTGAGGCGGTCCGCTGCGAGCCGGGGATGCGCACAAAAAAAATCATCGGATGTTTGTCGATTCCTGCGATCCTGCTTCGTCGTTGTCGAGAGCAGGCAGGAAACGGTTCCGAATCCGCACCGCTGTACCCGCCCGCCGCTATCGAACCCTCACCCCTTCCAACAAGGAACTCGCCATGACCACTCACGCCCAACTGTTCGTCAACCTGCCGGTCAAGAACCTGGACCGCTCGGTCGCCTTCTTCACTCAGATCGGCTACAGCTTCAACCCGCAATTCACCGACGAAAACGCCACCTGCATGATTCTGGGCGACAACCTGTTCGTGATGCTGCTGGTCGAGCCATTCTTCCAGACCTTCACCAGCAAGACCCTGTGCGACACCACGAAGAGCCTGGAATCCCTGGTTGCCCTGCCGGTCGGCAGCCGGGCCGAGGTCGATGCGCTGATCGCCAAAGCCGTGGCGGCCGGCGGCAAGGTCCTCGGCGAACCGCGCGACTACGGCTTCATGTACTCGCACGGCTACGAAGACCTGGACGGCCACACCTGGGACGTGTTCTACATGGACATGAGCGCGATGCCGCAGCAGTAAAGGTCCATCGGCCCGTCTCGCCGCCGCGAACGGGCTGCAGCGCAAGCCGCCACAAGGCGGCTTGCGTTCGTCTGGGGGAGTAGTCTGTCGGCAGACAATGTTCCGCCTTTGCGCCGTTCCTACGGAAAGCAGCGCCGCTTCTGTTGTTTCCCCCTTTGAAAAAGGGGGCAGGCGGGATTGGCTCTATGTCGCGCGCATTCGCGCCCTTTCGACCGGATGCAGAACGCGGCCCCGATCGCCGACGGCATGGTGGGCTGGTCTGCGCGTCTCGGGGTCGCGGCTTGCGCTGCTCCTACCCCGGTGCGGAGCGCGGCGTTGTTGCGCTTTCTGCCTGTTCCCTCTCGCGGCTCACGCCGCTCCTACAAGAGCACGCGTCGCGCAAGGAGCGCGCCGCGGCCTTTGCTGTTCCCCCCTTTGAAAAGGGGGGCAGGGGGATTTGCTTTCCGCTGCGCAACCAACGCAGCCCCGTCAGCGACGGCGTCGCCGTTGCGTTCTCTTCACGTCCCCGGTCGCGACTCGCGCCGCTGCTACCAGGGGCAGGGCTTGCTTGCGCCGGGCTCAGGCGCCGGGGGCTTTGAATTCCTGGCGCAGCCAGTCGTCGATCAAGCGTTTTTCGTAGCGCAGCGGATCGCTGTCGCTGAGCGGTCGCGGCCCCATCAGGAAGCTGAGGTCGCGCAGGGTGCGCTGGCCTTCCTCGACCACCCGGCCGTCGGCGTCGGTGCGCTTGAAGCTGAGCACGATGCGCGGCGGATAGATGTCGCGGACGAAGCGGGTGTCGTCGAACTGCGGCCCGTGCCAGGGCTCGTAGTCGCCGGCGCGCTTGATGTCGGTGATGTCGACGTCGAGGCGCTGGCCGGCCGGCAGCTCCTTCTGCGCGCGCTTGCGCAGGTGCTCGGCGAGCTGCTCGACCCAGTTGCCGCGGCGGGCGTCGTAACGGTTGCGGCTGTAGCGGATCTCGGCGAACTTGGCCGGATCGTCCCAGCGCACGCTCACCGGGCCCTGTTCGGGCAGGGCCCGCGGTGCGTCGGGATCGGTGACGGTGCGGGAACGGGCGCCGGCGTCCCCGGCCGCCAGCGCGGCGGCCGACAAGGCGATGATGAGCGCGGTCCGGAGTTTCATGGCGGGCTCCGAGGCGGTGGGGTTCGGGCCCATTGTCCGCCCGCGTTCGCGCGAGCGACAAGCGAAACCGCGTTAAACGCAGGCTCGGCGCCGAGGCCGTTGGCGCCAATTCACGATCGCCCGTTCAGCGCCTTATTCGCAGCCGACCCCGTCGCCGTCGCGATCCAGCCGGCGGCTGTAGCCAGGGTCGCCGCGCCGCACCGGCGCGGCTCCGGCGGCGCGCGCGGCGCTGCAGTTGGCGAACGCGCCGCCGCCGCCGGACGGCGCTGCGGTGGCCGGCGTCCACGACGAAGACAGCGCCGGTCGCGCGTGCGAGCGCGTGGCCGCGGGCGCCCAGGCGGCGGCCGGAGCGGAGCCGCGATGGCAGTGATAGCCGCCGCGTTTGCGGTCGTGGTGGCAGCCGTGCTTGTCCAGCCCGCCGCCGTGCGCGTAGGCCGGTACTGTCGCGCTCAGTGCCAGCGCGACGGCGAAGACGATGCAGCGGCGCATGATCGGACCCCCGTGTCCGCCCTAACGCGATGGGGGCGGGGGAGCGGCCATGCGGGGCCGCGCACGCTGCGGGCGAGCGGTGGCGGTGCCGGTTCAGGTGCCGCTGCCGCGGCGCGCGGTGTCCGCTTCAGGCCGCGACCGCGCGGCGGACGTCGTCGAAGTCCATCACCGGACGCACTTCGATCCGGCCGGTGCGGCTCCAGGGGAATTCCTGGGCGATGCGCAGCGCCTCGTCCATGTCGGCGGCTTCGATCAGGTTGAAGCCGCCCAGGTACTCCTTGGCCTCGGCGAAGGGGCCGTCGAGAAAGGTAGTGCGGCCGCCGCGGGTGCGCAGCGACACCGCCTTGGCCGGCGGCGCGAGCATCTGCGAGTCCAGCAGCACGCCGTCGGCGCGCAGTCGGTCGGCATGGGCCAGGCAGCCGCGCATCATGCTCTCGTACTCGCCCGGGGGCAGGGCTTCGATCAGGCTGTCGTCGTTGTAAATCGAAACGATGAACTTCATGGGGGCCTCGGCAGCGGGCGCTGCGGTGGAAGGGACGCGGGAGTTCGCGACGGCGCCGAGCATACCGCCTATGCGGCACTGCGCCAGCGACGATGGTCGGAGAGGCTGCGTCGCGTCGGTCGCAGGCGTTGCGACCGTCGACCGCGACGCGGCGCGGGGCGACAATGGCGCGTTCCGTCGAGCCCGCGCGCCGCATGTCCGATCTCCTTTGCCGTCCGATCGCCTGGCTGCGCTCGCCTTATGCGCAGCGCATCGATGCGCCGCACCAGCCGACCGTGGTGCAGGGCACCGAAAGCGGCGCGGCCGAGGAGGCGCGGATCGAGTTCGCCGACGGGATTCCGTTCGAGGCCTATGCCGACCTGGCCGGTTTCGAGCGGATCTGGCTGATCTTCGCGTTCCATCGCAGCCAGGGGTGGAAAGCGCAGGTCAAACCGCCGCGCGGCGGGCCCAAGCGCGGCGTGCTGGCGACGCGTTCGCCGCACCGGCCCAATCCCCTGGGCTTGTCGGCGGTGGAACTGGTGGCGGTCGAACCCGGCGCCTTGCGCGTGCGCGGCGTCGATTTGCTCGACGGCACGCCGGTGCTCGACATCAAGCCCTACGTGCCTTACGCCGATGCGTTCGCGCAGGCGCGCGCGGGCTGGATCGACGCGATCGACGCGGCGCAGGGGCGGCAGTCGGCGCCGGGGCCGAAGCGCCCGCGCAAGCCGCGCGCGGATGCCGCCGGCTGAAGCGTCGGCGCTTTACCTGGCCCGTCATCGGCGCGTTGCGCCGTCAAGCGCTGGAAGTTGTACCGATTTTGCGATTTCGTGATAGTCGT
>NZ_JBANDL010000001.1 GCF_037027445.1 Lysobacter firmicutimachus | reverse complement strand
TGAGCGCGACCCCGCATGCGCGGCGCGTGCTGCGCCGCTTCGTCGGCCACGCCCGCGCCCTGCACGGACGCTGAGCCGCCGTGTTCTCCGCCTTATCGCGCGCCCCGGCCGGGGCGCGCTCCAACCGAGGGGCCCCGCCCCGGGACCGAACCGATGACCCAACCGATACGCAAGGTGCCGCTGAGCCACGGCGTGCAATGGCTGCTGCGCGCGGTCAACCTGGGCGCTCGCAACCCGCGTGCGATCTTCGGCGCCGCGGTGCTGTTCATGGCCGTGCTGTACCTGCTCGCGGTGCTGCTGGCGACGCCGGCGCGCAGCCTGGCCGGCAGCGCCGACCCGGACATGAGCGGGATAGCGACCGCGCTGATTCCGATGTTCGTGCTGCTGGTGCTGGCCCTGCCGGTGCTGTTGGCCGGGCTGATGCACGTGATCCGCGAAGCCGAGGCCGGGCGCCCGACCCGCGCCCGCGACCTGTTCGCGCCGCTGCGCCAGCACAAGCTGTCGGCGCTGGCCGGCGTGGGCCTGATCCAGATCGCGCTGACCCTGATCAGCGGCGCGCTGGTGGTGTGGCTGGCCGGCCAGGACTACTGGTCGCAGTATCTGGAAATGCTGCGCGATGCGCTCAGGCGGGTGCGACGCCGCCGAGCATCCGGCCTGATGTGCGAGCTGCACCCCGCCGCGAGACCCTGTTCGCGGCCTGCCGCGCATTCCGGCCCGCCACCCCTGCAGACGTGCTGCGCGCGCCTCGGGCGCGCGCACGTCTGCAGTGGTGGCCTGGCGAACTGCCCGCAGCCGCCGACGCGGTCTCGCGCGCTGGGGCAGCTCCGCGCGATCTCGCGCCCGCCCGGGTGATCGCCGACCTCGCCGCCGAGCGCGTGCGCCAGCAATTGGTGGCCGTAGCAGATGCCGAACAGCGGCAGGCGCGCGTGCGCGGCCTCGCGCAGCCACTGCGCGCTGCGTTCGCTCCACTCGGCGCGGTCGGTGACCATCGCGCCGGAGCCGGTGACGATCGCCCCGGCGAACCCTTCGCGGCTGGGCAGCGGCTCGCCGTGCTCGACATTGACCACGACGGCCTCGTCGCGGCTCAGGCCGGCGGCGACGCGGATCCAGTGCGGAAAGCCGCGATGGCGGCGCATGGAGGCGACCGGCTGGCCGGTCTCGAGGATCAGGAAGGGCGGATTCACGATCGGGCGGCGAGTGGGGGAGGCGCTGCGAAAACCGGGCCGGACCGTCGATCTGCGAGCCCGTCCAAAGCCCGGTATTGACAGGCTCGCGGGCCCGCCCGGCGGGGCTCGCCGTATACTAACCCGCTTTGCTGCACTGCGATGAGACCATGGACGCCAGCGACGCACCGACCCCGGTTCAGGGCCAGGACCCGACCCCCCAAGGCCTGACGTTCCAG